>NZ_JBYCKU010000026.1:0-107371 GCF_057473545.1 Acidithiobacillus sp. TH-A67 | reverse complement strand
CGCCGCCTCCACCAATTTTGATATACAACCCCTTGTTCTGCAAGGGGTTTGTTTTTTCCGCCAGTTCAGAGGGTTTTGATTGGCTAAATGGATAGGACAAATTAACGGTTGGTGGCCTTGCGTCCTGTTTTGGACGTTGCCCTCTCGTGCCACTTTCAGATCGCGTTCTGTCTGACAGTATCCCAATCTTTCAGCAGCGTTTCATCATCAGGTCCACCACGGCGTCGTCGCGCTCGCGTCGCGTATCTCTAAGCGCCTGCGTTGCATCTAGTGATAGTATCAAAACATCTCCGGTGAAGGTTGTAGCCTTTCGGGAGCTACCCTAGGGCATGGCGGTACAACTCAAACCGTCTGCATCTCCCGGATCACTTCAGGATGCTTTGCAGCGATCCGCAGCAATGTGCAGGCCGCGCCGGAAGGGTTACGCCGTCCCTGCTCCCAATCCTGAAGGGTACGGACAGACACCCCCATGAGTGCTGCAAATTGGGATTGGGATAGCCCGGCACGGATACGCGCCTGTACTACCTGGGGCACGTCAACCGCATGAACAGCGCCGCGCTTGCCTGCCTTCATCTGGCGAACGGACTCCAGCAGTTCCGCCCCAATGTCCCGCCTGGCGTCGCGCTCCAGCAATTCCTTTTCAGTCAGCATCATCGATCTCCTTGCGGATCTCCCGCAGTATGTGAGGGGGTACGTTACCCTTGGCGCTCTTGGCATAGATCAGCAGTAGCCAGATCAGCCCGTCTTGCCGCCGCAGGTAGTAAATCACCCGGACGCCGCCACGCTTGCCAATCCCTGCCCGCGTCCAGCGGATTTTTCTGCATCCACCTGATCCGGGGATTACATCTCCCGCGTCCGGTTCCCGCGCTAGGAATGAACAGAACTCCCCGCGCTCTGCCTCTGTCCAGTAATCCGGCCAAAGGCTGGAGAAAAGCGGGGTCTCAACCAGCATCATCATGAGAAGGAATTATACGGCATAGCCGGATACAAGCAATAGTATCAAACCACTTGTCGCAGCGGTTTCGTCTCCGGCCCCACAAGGTCCTTTGCCTACTGGTTCATCAGTGCCCGGCGCTTCTCGATCAGATCGCTACGGAAATAGGCCGCCTCTGTCGCGTTCCTGACTGCATGCGCCAAGCTCGTCTTGATGGTCTCATTGCTGGCGCTGGTCTCTTCGGAACACCAGTCACGGAAGGCGGATCGCATTCCATGTACCGTGATATCACCCCGTAGACGGCGCAGAGCGTGGATGACGGCAAGCTCACTGATCGCCTGAGCCGGTTTCTTGGGACTGGCAAAGATATGCTTCGTTCCCGCGTCCAGCATACGCCGCTGAATCCGCAAGGCGGGTTCAGACAAGGGCACCTTTTTCTCGGCCAGAGGCGTCTCTATTATCTGTTTGGCCTGCGGGTTGGCGCAGTTTCGGCTTTCGCAACATCAAGAAGTTACGCGCATCTCTTCATCGTCAACCAAGGCCACCGGTCAGGCATCGAACGCAGTCACAGCATCACCAGCGCCTGCTTGACTGTATCGCAATCGAGATACATACTTGCGAAAATGGAGGAATCGATCATGGCCCATTCCACGATGCTGCACGTCCGGGTGGACGACGAAATCAAGACGCAAGCCAGTGAGGCTCTGGCAGCCATGGGGCTGTCGGTGTCTGATGCCGTGCGCATCCTGCTCAAGCGCGTAGTGAATGACCAGGCCTTCCCGCTGGAGTTGAAGGTGCCCAACGCCCAGACCCGCGCGGCGATGGAAGAGGCCCGCGCCATGGCCAAGGCGCGCACCGCCCGTTTTGAGTCTGCTGATGCCCTGATCGATGACCTCGAAAAAGCCCGCCAGCAGTAGGCGGGCGCCGCTGCCCAGGGCGAGCGATTACACCAAGACTTTCCTTAAAGACTGGGAACGCCTCTCGCGTTCGGGTCGCCACGACCTGAAGCGGCTGAAGGAGGCCATGTTGCTGCTCATTGGCAACGATGCCCCGCTAGGGCCTGAATAGCTGGATCACCCGCTGAAGGGTGATTGGGCCGACCACCGCAAATGCCACATCGGCGGCGACTTCCTGCTCATTTACCGCCTGGATGGCAACGCCATCATCTTTGTGCGGACGGGCACGCACTCCGAATTGTTCGAGGAGTGATCCGTGGCGATTGAATCACTGCCGACTTTCACCCCCGTCCGCCAGCGCTGGGAGTCCATCCCTACCGACATCCGCCAGCGGCTGCTGTCCAACGTCTGGTGTGGCCAGTACCGTCACGAAACCAGGATCACCAATTTCAGCGGCAACATCATCTGATCACGCGAGGTGACGATGCCCAGGTCTTCGTATTTGAGGCGCTCCGTGCGCAGGGCCGTGACCAGCGCGGCCCGCTTGGCGCTCATGCACTGGGTCTCGAAATTCAGACTGGCGAGCTCGGCAGGCTCCACGCCACAGGGCGATGGTGTCATCGATGCGGATGCGGTTGGCCAGATCTCAGTAGCGCAGACAGTTATTCGGGTTGGGCATGGAGGCCTTCTTTCGGTAGGGTGGAACACGAATCTTGCCAAATTTTGCCAAAGATTCCACACTTACGCCATGAGCACGATGAACATCTCCCTACCGGACACTCTGAAGTCCTTCGTGGACGAACAGGTCAGCCAGCGCGGCTACGGCACCAGCAGCGAGTACGTGCGGGAACTCATCCGCAAGGATCAAGAACGCCTGCAATTGCGTAACCTGCTATTGGCCGGAGCAGCATCCGCCCCGGCGGCCCCCGCCGATGCCAGTTATTTCGACGGGATGCGAGATCGGGTGCGCAAGGCTGCCAAACCCGCTGCCAAGGCGTGAAGGCCAAGCCAGTCATCCCGCGTGAACAGGCCAACCGGGATGTGGACGAGGCGGTCGCCTACTATCTGAGTGCGGCGGGTGAAGCCGTGGCGCTCGGCTTCATCGACGCACTGGAGAAGACCTACGGCCACATCGCTCGTCACCCCGCCACTGGATCACCCCGCTACGCCCACGAACTCAACCTGCCGGGCCTGCGCACTTGGCCGCTGACACGCTACCCGCACCTCGTGTTTTATGTTGAGCGCCCGGACCACATCGATGTCTGGCGTGTACTGCATGGCCAGCGGGATATTCCAGCGTGGATGCAGGAGCCTGATGGCGTGTGACAGGGATGGGCAATGAGCGCCTTTGTACCCAAAATCTATCATCAGCAAGCGCTCGATAGCGAGGAAGCCTATTTCTGGGCCTGCTTTGATCTGCTTTCGCCTTCGATTGCCTTTACCGCCACCACGAAACGCTTGTGGAGACGCGGCAACCGGCGGCGGTGGCGCCAGTGTGGAAATGCGCTATGAATCGGCATTCCTCGCCCGGCCGGACCTTGTTACGTGCTTGGGTGGTAGCCAAGATAAGAAACGACTGCTCGCATTGCCTCAAACTATGCAGTATTTTGGTGGGCATGCCTTCCTTTGACTGTAGCAGTTGCCCTAACCCGCCTGCGAATGCAGATCACGGAATCTTTCGCGGAACATCGAGCGAGGCCAAATGATGCTGGCTGTGCGTATCGCCATCGTCGGTGGAGGGCTGGCGGGACTCTATGCAGCCTATCTACTGGAGCAAAAGGGCATACACGATTATGTGGTCCTGGAAGCGCGCGAGGGTTGGGGCGGACGGATCGCCACGACGCCCAGCATTACCGAAAGTTCAGCACTGGATCGCTTCGACCTCGGCCCGACATGGTTCTGGCCCGACTACCAGGCACAACTCGACCGCCTGATCCAGAGTCTGGGTCTGGAACGTTTCGCGCAATATGAAAAGGGAAGCATGCTCGTCGAGCGCACGCCCCACGGCACAGCAGAGCGGATGCCAGGCTACACCTATGTACCGCCGTCGATGCGGCTGATCGGAGGCATGAGCGCATTGATCGACGCTTTGCGGCGGCCATTGCCAGCGCACAAGCTTTTGCTGAATCATCGCGTGCGGCGCATACGCAGCGAGGGCCAACATGTCGAACTGGACGTCGAGGCGGCGCAACAGGCCCTCACTTTCCGCGTGGAATCTCTACTTCTGGCGGTACCGCCGCGCCTGGCGGCGACCACGATCGAATTCCTCCCCGAGTTGCCGGGGCCGCTGCTGCAGGCCTGGAGAGCCACCGCCACCTGGATGGCGCCTCATGCCAAGTATCTTGCCATCTACGACGAGCCGTTCTGGCGCGCGCAGGCTTTGTCCGGAGAGGCGCGTAGCGCTTGTGGGCCACTCGGTGAAATGCACGATGCGTCCATGCCGGGTGGCAGTGCCGCCTTGTTCGGGTTTTTCGCCTTGCCCGCTGCGCTTCGCAAGGGAATCCCCGAGGAAACTCTCCGGTTGCACTGCCGAGCGCAGTTCACACGATTGTTCGGAGAGCGGGCAGCGACGCCGAGGGCGGACTTCCTCAAGGACTGGGCCGCCGATTCCTGGACGGCGACTGAGGCGGACCAGAGTGAGGTCGCTCAGCATGGTTCGGCCCCACCTTCTTCGGCGGCAGAAGGTCCTTGGCGGGGACGACTCACTGGCATTGCCAGCGAATGGTCGCCCCAGTTTCCGGGCTATGTTGCCGGCGCTGTCGAAGCGGCCGCGCTCGGCGTTGACCAGCTTTTACGACAAAAGAGCTGAACTGGCTTACGAGCCCTGCAAGCCGGCCATGGAATCCAGCAGCGTCGCAAGTTCTGCCGGTAATGGCGCCTCGACGCGAATCATGCGTTCATCCCGTGGATGGGGAAACGCCAACAGGCTGGCATGCAGAAAAAGCCGCCGCAGCCCGCGCTCGCGAAAGTGGGCGTTGGCATTCGCATCGCCATATTTTTCGTCCCCCAGCAAGGGGTGACCCAGGGCTTGCAAATGCACGCGGATCTGGTGCGTACGGCCGGTCTCGAGCTCGGCCTCCACCAGAGTACAGTCGGACAACCTTTGCAGAGGGGTGAAGCGCGTGGCGGCGGCCTTACCTTCCTGCTGATCTACCCGCACCATCCGTTCGCCCGAGCGCAGGGTATTTTTGCGCAGAGGCAGATCGACGCGGCGCTCCCCCCCCACCCATTTCCCCCATGCCAGACCCAGATAGCGTTTCTGAAAGGCAGACTCGCGCAGATCAGCATGCAGTTGGCGCAGCGCCGAGCGGCGCTTGGCCAGCAGCAGGCAACCGGAGGTCTCCCGATCCAGACGATGCACCAGTTCCAACTCGCGCAGTTCCGGACGCAGACTGCGCAGTGCCTCGATGACTCCCCAGGCGATCCCCGAACCGCCATGTACGGCCAGGCCACTGGGTTTGTCCAGAACGAGCAGCCGATCATCCTCGTAGAGGATGCGCTGGCGTAGATCATCGGCGAGCCTGGACGAAACCTGGGGCGCAGGACTGGGGTCGGCCTGGCGCAGCGGTGGGACGCGCACCTGGTCACCCGGCGCCAGATGATATTGCGCCTTGGCCCGCCCCTTGTTCACCCGCACCTCGCCACTGCGCAGGATTTTGTAGACATGCGAGCGCGGCACCCCTTTCATCACGCGCAACAAAAAATTGTCCAGCCGCTGCCCCGCCTCTGCTTCTCCGATCTCCAGGTAGTGGACCCCGCTTTCTGCCATCTGCCAACTCCATCGCCAAGGTTTGCGATTCTATTCTCATCTGTCATATATTGCGACGTAGACCGCGCTGCAGTGAGAGTGCACCGGTCGAAGATACAGGTACAATCACCGGCTGCGACCGTATGTGCCGCCCAGTTCATGCAATACGTTGCGCTCCCCGTTGTGGGTTTGAGCGCCGGAGAAGACAGTAATGAAAAGAATGTTGATCAATGCCACCCATGCCGAAGAGCTGCGGGTGGCGCTCGTAGATGGACAGAAACTGCTCGATCTGCATCTGGAACACGCCTTCCGTGAGCAGAAAAAAAGCAATGTATATAAAGGGAAAATCACCCGCATCGAGCCCAGCCTCGAGGCCGCTTTTGTTGATTATGGCGCCGAACGGCACGGCTTTCTGCCCCTCAAAGAAATCTCCCGCGAATATTTTCAAAAACAGGAATCCGGCCGCAAGCGCATCCAGGAACTGGTGCGCGAAGGTCAAGAAGTCATCGTCCAGGTCGACAAAGAGGAGCGCTCAAGCAAGGGCGCGGCATTGACTACCTTCGTCAGCCTAGCTGGCCGTTATCTGGTATTGATGCCCAATAATCCCCGAGCGGGTGGTGTATCGCGGCGCATCGAGGGGGACGACCGGGCCCAGATCCGTCAGCACCTGCAAATGCTGGACATTCCGGAAGACATGGGGGTGATTGCCCGCACGGCCGGGATTGGCCAGGATTTCGAGGCGCTGCAACGCGATCTAGAATATCTCAAGCAGATCTGGCAGGCGATTCTGGCGGCGGCTGCCGAGCAGCCTGCCCCCTTCCTCATCTACCAGGAAGGCAATGTGGTGGTGCGCGCCCTGCGCGATCACTTTTCCGAGGACATCGGCGAAGTCCTGATCGACGAGGTGTCGGCCTTTGAGGCGGCACAGCAATTCATGCGCGGAATGATGCCGCGCATGCTTTCCCGCCTCAAATTCTACGAAAACGATATTCCACTTTTCAGCCGTTACCAGATCGAACAGCAGATCGAGTCGGCCTTTAGCCGCGAGGTACGCCTGGAATCGGGTGGCGCCATTGTCATCGACCACACCGAAGCGCTGGTCGCCATCGACATCAACTCCGGCAAGTCCACGAAGGGGCAGGATATTGCCGAAACCGCCTTCCAGACCAATCTGGAGGCAGCGGATGAAATCGCCCGGCAGATTCGCCTGCGCGACCTGGGAGGGCTGATCGTCGTTGATTTCATCGACATGGAATCGCCCAAACATCAGCGCGAGGTCGAAACCCGCATCCGCGAGGCCCTGAAAATCGATCGGGCGCGGGTGCAGGTGGGCCGCATCTCCCGCTTTGGACTGCTGGAGATGTCACGCCAACGGCTGGGTGCAAGCCTGGATGAGGCCACCTACGAACCCTGCCCACGTTGCCGCGGCACCGGCCAGATCCGCGGCTGCGAGGGCACCGCCATGCACGTGTTGCGCCTGCTGCACGAGGAAGCCCTCAAGCGTAATTGCAGCGAAGTGGAGTGCCAGGTACCGATCGATGTCGCCGTCTATCTGCTCAATGAAAAGCGGCAGGCGATCCTCGAACTCGAGGCGCGTAGTGGGGTGCGGCTCAACATTATCCCCAACCCGGCTCTGGTGACACCGCACTATGAGGTCCAGCGCATCAAGGGCGAGGCCAGCCCCGAGCGCCCCGTCGAGAGCCGCGTCAGTGCGGTGCCACAACGTCCGAGCAAGGCGACGGCAAACAGCAGTGCGGCGATCACCCCCCTCACCGCGCCACCGCCGCCGGACGAACTGCCACCACCGCGCCTGCCGACAGCCAAGGCCAAGCCGGCTCCTGCGCCGCACGAAGAAGGAATTCTTGCGCGTCTCGTCCGGGCCCTGGTCTCCCGTTACGTACCGATGGATGCCGAGACCTTCGCCGCCTATACCGGCGCGGCCGAAAGTATCGATAATGGCGAAAAGGTCGCCAACGGTAGCGAGAGCCCGGACGACGGCGGTCGCGCCGGAGGCCGCCGCCGGCGCCGTGGCGGCCGGCGGGCGCGGGCGCGACGCCAGCACGGCGGCGAGGCCAATGCGATAGACAACGACGAACTCGCAGAAGAAACAGAGTCCAGCCCAATGATCCTGCCCCCCGCGGAGGGTGGCATGATCGACGAGGAGCTTCGCTACCCTGGTCCGGTACCCGCAGCCGACGACTGGCACCAGTTACTGGTCCCCGCCAGTGCCGTCACAAACCAAGTATATGCGGAAGCGCCCGCCGAGCGGTTGGAACTAGCCCACGAGGTCGGAGCATTCGATCCTGTGCCCAGCAACAACTTGCCATTGGCAGAATCCGTTGACGCGGATTCCGAAACTGCAGGTGGGGAACAAGAACTCCGTACCGACACCAACGACTCTGTCCTGACAGAAGTGCCTATACTAGAAGGTGGGGTGGAGGACGCAGCGCCCGTAACAACTGAGGATATGAACGAAATTTCCGAACTGGAGGTTGCTGCACCCGCAGCGCTGGAGGTGGTTGGCGAGGCGGCAGGCGCTGCGGAGGACCGGTCGGCGGGCGACAATGCCCTGCTCAAAGGTCAGGGTGATCTTCTCGGAGGCGACTGACCCCCACCAGTGCTATCTACCGGGCAAATGCATTTCACGAAAGCGCTGCCCGGCAGAGACAGTGGCGAACAGCATGGGGCTGCAGCGTCGGCAGCAAAACCTTCGCTGATCAGCCAGGATTTTTCTGCGACTGGCCCGTCCGCTCAAAAAACCTCTCCGCGGCTTGCTGAATCTGCACTCGGCAAGTGCGAAAATCCTCCATTTCCCCCCAGTAGGGGTCAGCAACCTCCGCCGGCTCCCGGCCCTCGAGAAAGGGATCGAGGAGTAGTCCAAGCCTAGCAGAATGCCCGGCTGGGGCAAGGGACTGGAGCGCCCGCAGGTTCGCGCGGTCCAGGGCCAGTATCCAGTCGAAGCGGGTAAAGTCGGCCTTCTCTACCTGGCGGCCCCGGAGATTTTCGATGGCGATACCGACCTCAGCGCTGGCCCGTTGCGCGCGTCGATCCGGTGCCTCACCGACGTGGTAATCCGCCGTCCCCGCCGAGTCGATCTGCCAATCCAGACCGCGCTGCTCTGCGAGCTGACGAAAGACCCCCTCCGCCATCGGCGAGCGGCAGATGTTTCCCAGGCATACCAACAAGACTTTCATGTCCTCAGCGCCGCCGCCAGGTACTGCCATTCGCGCTGTCCTCGATGACGATTCCCGCCGCCTCCAGCTCTGCACGGATGGCATCGGCACGGGCAAAATCCCGTTGCGCCCGCGCAGTCTGCCGCTTTGCGAGTTTGGCCTCGATCCAGTCGGCGTCTTCGTCCTCGCCCTGAAAGAAGCGCTCGGGATCCTGCTGCAGGAGGCCGAGAATTCCGCCGAGATGACGCAGAAGCGTACCCAGGGGCGATGCCAGTTCGCTGCCCTGCTCGCGCAGCCGATTGATTTCACGCGCCAGCTCGAAAAGTACGGCCAGGGCCCCAGGGTATTGGCATCATCGGCCAAAGCAGCGACGAAGCGCGCCTCCCAATCTCCGCCGAGCTCCGCCACCAGCTCGTGGGGTGCCAACCCCCGCAGCGTCGTATACAGTCGTACGAGGGAATTTTGTGCCGCGGCCAGGGCATCGTCACTGTACTGCAGTGGACTACGGTAATGGCTGCTAAGAATAAAAAAGCGCAGGGCTTCGCCGCCATAAATGGGGATCAGATCGCGTACCGTCACGAAATTTCCCAATGATTTCGACATCTTTTCGTCGCGCACGCGAATATGCCCGTTGTGCAGCCAGTAGTGCGCGAAGGCACAGCCGGCACCCTGCGACTGCGCGATCTCGTTTTCATGATGCGGAAATTGCAGATCGAGGCCACCACCATGGATGTCGAAGGCACAGCCCAAGGCCTCGGTAGACATCGCCGAACATTCGATATGCCAGCCTGGGCGCCCTTCGCCCCACGGCGATGCCCAGGCCGGCTCCCCCGGTTTGGCTGCCTTCCACAACGCAAAGTCCAGAGGATCCCGCTTCCGTTCATCGGGCTCGATGCGGGCACCTACCTGCAGTTCGTCGAGGCTGCGCCCCGAGAGTTTGCCGTACCCGGGAAAGCTGCGTACCGCGTAATAGACGTCGCCATTGTCGGCAACATAAGCGTGGCCCTTGTCGACGAGGGTGGCAATCAGGGCCTGCATGCCCGGGATATGCTGCGTGGCACGTGGCTCAAGATCCGGTGGCAGGCACCCCAGTGCCGCCTCATCTTCGTGCATCGCCGCGATGAACCGCTCGGTGAGCGAAGTGATTGGCTCCTGCCGCTCTGCCGCCCGTTGAATGATCTTGTCGTCGACATCCGTAATGTTGCGCACGTAGCGAGTTTCCAGGCCCCAGTAGCGGAGGATGCGTGACCAGGCATCGAAGGTGACCATGGCGCGGGCATGACCCAAGTGGCAATAATCGTAAACGGTCATCCCACAGACATAGAGGCTCGCCGTGCCAGGCTGCAAGGGCGTGAAAACGACCTTTTCTCGCTGCAGACTGTCGTGGAGGTATAGAACAGGGAGTGCTTTGGGCATGACGTTCTCAAATCCGTTTGCATTCAGGGGAAAATAGGTGCCAGGCGACGCAGCACTTCCTCGTGGGGGATGAAGGACAATAGCTGTGCCAGCTCCGGGCCTTGCTCCCGGCCGGTGAGGGCAAGGCGCAGGGGATGGAACAGGGCACGTCCCTTGCGTCCACTCTGTTGCGCGAGCTGGCGGGTCCAGGCACGGAAGTCATCGGGCTGCTCGTCGTAGCACGTCTGCGCCTGTTGCCAGAATTCTGCACCAGTTTCCGCCAGTTCTGCCCGCACCTTCTCGCTGTGCCCAAGCGGGTGAAAACAGACTTCTGCCCAGGCGACGGCATCCGCAGGCAAATGCATATTACCACGGATGGCAGCGACAAAGCCGCTGATCTGCGCATCCGGGACCAGAGTCAGGTGTGGGCGCAGCCAGGCGACGAGCTCGTCGAGCCCTAGGTGCTGCAACGCCTGTTCCTGCCAATACTGCAGTTGCTCCCGATCGAAATGGGCAGGTGCGCGGCCGATTCGCGCCAGAGAAAACTCCGCAATCAGCTCCGCATCGCTGCGCCAGCGGGTCGCGGGGTAGTGGTGGCCAAGCTGGCCGAGATAATTACGTAGGGCCGCGGGCAGATAACCCGCGCTGCGCAGCTCGCGCAGGCTGGCTGCGCCATTGCGCTTCGACAGTGGTTGGCCATCACTACCCTGCAGCAGTGGCAGATGTCCATATTGTGGCACCGGCAGCCCGAGTGCCTGCAGGATCAGAATCTGCCGCGGCGTGTTGCTGAGATGATCCTCGCCACGCAACACCAGATTCACCTCCATCAGGGCATCATCGACGGCGTTGGCAAAGAAAAAGGACGGACTGCCATCACTGCGCCGTAGAACAAAATCGCCCAGGTCCGCCAAGTCATAGCTTCGCTCTCCCCAGACAAGGTCATCCACGGACAGAGTACCCGAGCGCGGCACGGCGAAACGCAGCGTAGCCTCCCCCCCCCCTTCCAGACGCCGCTGTACCTCCGCAGCGGAAAGCGCCCGACAGCGACCTGAGTAGCGCGGTGCCTTCCCCGCCGCCCGCTGCGCATCCCGCTCGGCACTCAGCTCGTCCGCCGTGCAGAAACAGGGATAGGCATGCCCAGTATCGACAAGCCTCTGCAGCAGATCGTCGTATACTGGTAAGCGCTCCATCTGCGCATATGGTCCATGCGGGCCGCCGCAGTCCGGACCTTCGTCCCAGCCCAGCCCCAACCAACGGAGATCCTCGAGCAGGGCCCTGGCCAGTTCGGCCGGCGAGCGGGCCTGATCGGTATCTTCCATGCGGACAATGAAGCGGCCGCCACTCTGGCGTGCCGCCCAGAAGGCAAACAACGCGGTGCGGGCATTACCCAGGTGAATGTGACCCGTAGGGCTCGGTGCGAAGCGACTCGTAAAAATCATCGTGGTATCATAGAAGGCCAAAGGCCCTGTCGCAATCGACAGGGCCTGTCAGCAAGGAAAACAGGGAAGGTACATGGGCAAAGGAAATTCTTCTGGGGCGAGCAAACCTGCGCCACGCAGAAAGCGTCACGTGGGTCGCTGGGTATTTCTGATCGTGCTGTTGATTTTTGCCAACCTCTTCATCGGTGCGGCAATCTTCACCTATCGTATCTGGGCCACCCTACCGCCCGTGCACGAGCTGAAGGAATGGCATCCAGATGAGCCACTGCGAATCTATGCCGCCAATGGCAGCCTGTTGCAGGTGGTCGGCCCACAGATGCGCTATGCCCTGCCCCTGAGCCAGATCCCCACAAAACTGCAAGACGCCTTCATTGCCGCCGAAAACTCCCACTTTTACAGCAGCAATCCGCTCTACTACCCAGTCAGCATACCAGGAATCCTGCGCGCCGCCTTTGTCGATCTGACACATCTGGCGCCGGTGCAAGGGGCCAGCACCATCCCCGAGCAAGTCGCCCGCAATTTTTATCTGACCCCGCAAAAGACCATCACTCGCAAGGTTGCGGAAATTCTACTTGCCTACAAGCTGGCGCAGCACTTCACCCATGCCCAGATCCTCGAACTGTACCTGAACAAAATCTACCTCGGTCAGGGCGCCTATGGGGTGGAAGCGGCAGCCGAGACCTATTTTGGGAAGCGCGTCGATCAGCTTACCCTGGGCGAGATGGCAACCATTGCCGGACTGCCGCCCGCACCCTCCTACCTGAACCCCGTGGTCAATCCCAAGCTGGCCAGCAAGCGTCGCGATTATGTGTTGCGCCGCATGCATGCGCGCGGCTATATCACTCGCGCGGAGATGGATGCCGCCGAGCAGGAACCCATTCTATCCCGCTACCATGAGTCGGCCTCCAACACTGCGCCGTATGTGACGGACTGGATCGCCAACTGGCTCAGCCAGCAGTTCGGCACGGATTTCACCTACCGTTCGGGGCTCAAGGTCTACACCAGTATCGATCCGCAAGATCAACAGGCAGCCAACCGGGCGCTGCAAATTGGCCTGGAAAATTACGACATGGGCCTCACCAGTCTGGACCCGAAAGCCTTTCGCGGTCCCATCACTCGCCTGCACGGCGCAGACTACCAGGCGGCCCTGGCCGGCAAGCGCCCAGAGGAACTTCCCCCGCACGATCCCGCCAATCTAAAATGGGCTGTGGTCATCGCCAGCTCGGCCAAAAGCGCAGAGCTGTCTCTGGAGGGCAAAAAAACCATTACTCTCACCCTGCGCGACGTCGCCTGGGCACGCTCCCGCCCGGGCGGGACAAAGCCGCGGGCGGTGGATGCGGTCCTGCAGCACGGTGACCTGGTCTGGCTGCGACCCTACGTAACGGCGGTAACCGCCGGTGCCGGACAGGAATGGGGTGCGAACGTTTGGTCCTCCGCCGGCCCAGATGCGGGATGGCAATTGACCCAGATTCCCAGGGTACAGGGCGCCATCGTCAGCCTCGATAGTCATACCGGGGCGATCCTGGCGATGAGTGGCGGCTTCAGCTACGAGCTGAGCCATTTCAACCGCGCGGTGTTTGCCTACCGGCAACCGGGTTCGGGCTTCAAGCCCTTCGTCTATGCCGCAGCCATGGACGCACCGGCGCTGCTCGCCTCCGGCAAAAGCAGCTACATGACGCCGCAGACCCTGATCCCGGATACTCCACTGTCCATCACCCTACCCTCCGGCCAGGTCTATAGCCCGACCAACTACAGCAATCAGTTCTCCAACACCCCGATTCCAGTATGGTCGAACCTGGCGTACTCGCATAATGTTCCGAGCGTGCGGATCCTGATGGACATTGGCATCCCTTACGCGGTGCAATACGTGCAGCGTTTTGGCTTTCCCGCAAAACAGATTCCGTCGGTACCCTCGATGGTGCTGGGGTCCGGGGATTTCGCTCCGATTCAGATGGCACGCGGCTACGCGGTATTCTCCAATGGCGGGTACCTGGTCAAACCCTATCTGATCCGCAAAATCGTCAAGAGTAACGGTACCCAGGTATCGTTACTCGGTTGTCCAATGGGCTACGAAGCACCACCGAGCGCGCCGGCGATCCCTGCTGGCGTCGCCTACCTGATGACGGAAATGATGCAGCAGGTGATCAAGATCGGCACTGGCGTGGCTGCGCAAAGCCTGGGACGCCACGATATCGCCGGCAAAACGGGTACGACCAACAACGAAAACAATGCCTGGTTCAACGGCTTCAGCCCGCAGATTACCACCAGTGTCTGGGTGGGCTATGACGATAACCACAGCATGGGACGCTGGGCCGCCGGGGCGCGGGAGGCATTGCCGATCTGGATTCACTACATGAAGACGGCGCTCAGCAAAACTCCGGATCTGCCTTTTCCCCGGCCAAGCACGGTTTCCGGCCCGACCGACAGCTTCGCCAGCCCGATCGGTGTGGCAGACTACCTGACGGGATACCCGCCGGTGGCCAGCGTCACTTCCGCGACAGCGAGCACCAGTAGCAGTGAGAGCAGCAAGCTGATCGAAACGATCAAAAACCTGTTCTAGGAGACAGTCTGCCGCAGCGAGTCATCAGGATACGCTGCGGTAGGCATTGCGGAAGATCTCCAGCCAAGGGGTCTCGGCCTGCCAATCGGCGGGGTGCCAGCTCATTTGCACCGTTCGCACTACCCGTTCCGGGTGCGGCATGAGAATGCTTACCCGTCCGGTGCTGGAACATAAGCCAGTAACTCCCTGCGGCGATCCATTGGGATTGACCGGATAGCGGGTAGCCACCTGCCCGTTGGCATCGATGTAGCGCATCGTCACCGGCGCCTGAGAGACCTGCTCTGGGTCGTGGAATACCGCACGCCCCTCCCCGTGCGCGACGACGATTGGCGCTTGTAGACCCGCCAATCCCGCGAAGAGGGGTGAGGGAGAAGCCAGCACTTCCACCATGGCCAGACGCGCCTCGAACTGCTCCGAACGATTGCGCCGAAAGCTCGGCCAATATTCCGTCCCGGGAATCAACTCGCGCAACTCTGCCAACATCTGGCAGCCATTGCAGACCCCCAGCGCCAAGCGGGTCGAATCGGCAAAGTAGGCGGCAAACTGCAAGCGCAGAGCTTCGTGGTAGAGGATCGATTTGGCCCAGCCAGCACCGGCCCCCAATACGTCACCATAGGAAAAGCCACCGCAGGCGGCAAATACCGGATAATTGCGGATATCGTCACGACCGGCCAGCAAATCGCTCATGTGGACGTCGACGGCGGTGAAGCCGCTGCGCGCAAAGGCCGCAGCCATCTCCACCTGGCCGTTGACCCCCTCCTCGCGCAGGATCGCCACGCGCGGCTTTGCCGCGCCGATCTCTGGCGTGGGGAAGCTGGGACGCTGATCTTCCCGCCAATTACTGAACAGGCTGGGGAGCAGAGCCGTGCTGTGCGCATAGGCCTCGGCTGCGCAATCGGGATCATCACGCAAGGACTGCAGGCGATTACTGGTTTCCGCCCAGGCTGCCAGCAATTCGCTACCCAGCTCATCCAGCAAGGGAGCACCATTCTGCAGGATACGCAGCCGCCAATCCACCGTCACTGGCCCAAGGCGATGCAAGCGTGATTCCAGCCCTGCCGCAGCGGCAAGACTCTGTAGGACATTCGCGTCTTCACGACGGATCTGGAGCAAGAAGCCGGGCTCTTCGGCAAAGAGAAAGCCCATGCGCTCGACCCCTACAGGGATGACAATGTCTACGCCACGCCGGCCAGCGAAGGACATCTCACAGACACTGGCCCAGAGCCCACCATCGGAACGGTCGTGATACGCCAGAACGACACCTTCCTTTCGCAACTCGCGCAGCAATGCAAAGGCCGCCCGCAACAGCAGGGGCTCATCGAGATCGGCGGGTTCCGCACCCATCTGTCCCAGCACCTGCGCCAGAATGGACGCACCCAGCCGACCACGTCCGAGATCTAGCAGCCAGAGATCTGTGTCTGCGAGACCCTGCAACTGTGGGGTCCAGGTGGCGGCAACATTCGCCACCGGCGCAACCGCTGTAATGATCAGACTCAGTGGCCCGGTCACCGATTTCTCGACATCGCCCTCCTGCCAGACCGTCTGCATCGATAGGGAATCTTTGCCAACGGGAATGCTCAACTCCAGTGCCGGGCAGAGTTCTTCGGCCACACCGCGCACGGTTTCGAACAAACGAGCGTCTTCACCGGCGACATTGACTGCCGCCATCCAGTTGGCGGAGAGCTTGATCTGCCCCAATTCCTGCACATCGGCGGCAAAGAGATTGGTCAACGCTTCCGCTAGGGCCAGACGACCGCTTGCCGGCGCATCGAGCACCGCCACCGGCCCGCGCTCACCCAAGGCCATCGCCTCACCGTGAAATTGCCAAAAGTCAGCGGTAGAGACGGCACAATCGGCTACCGGCATCTGCCAGGGACCGACCATCTGATCGCGGGCGATCAGGCCACCGACACTGCGATCACCAATGGTGACGAGAAATTCCTTACTGGCAACCGAGGGGTGGCGGAGCACGGCGTAGGCAAAATCGCGCAACTCCCTGTCCGGGATCTTGAGAGCTTGCGCGCGTACCGGCACGCTATGCGCATCCCGCAGCATACGCGGCGGGCAACCCAGCAGGGCACCGAGGGACATCTCCACAGGCAAATCCCCGAGTAGCCCATCTTCCACTCGCAGATAGTCACCATCTTCCGCTGCACCAAGCACGGCGACCGGGCAGCGCTCCCGCTCGCAGAGGGCAAGGAACTCCGCCAGGCGATCGGCTGCCACCGCCAAAACGTAGCGCTCTTGCGCCTCGTTGCACCAGATCTCCATGGGCGACATCGCCGCGTCGTCATTGGGCACGGCGCGCAGTTGCAAGGTGCTACCCCGCCCACCATCGTGTAGGAGTTCGGGCAAGGCATTGGACAGGCCGCCCGCGCCAACGTCATGAATGGAAAGAATGGGCGATTCTTCTCCCAAGGCAATACAACGCTCGATCACCTCCTGGGCGCGCCGTTGCATCTCCGGGTTGCCACGCTGTACCGAGGCAAAATCCAGGTTTTCTTCCCCCTTGCCACTCGCCACACTGGAAGCCGCACCGCCCCCCAGGCCAATGAGCATGGCGGGGCCGCCAAGCACCAGTACCTTGGCGCCGACGGGCAAGGGCAGTTTCTGAATCAAAGTCGGTCGAATCTGACCGATGCCACCGGCGAGCATGATCGGCTTGTGATAGCCCCAGTGGCGTCCGCCTTGCTCGCCTTCAAAAACGCGAAAATAGCCAGCCACACTGGCACGCCCGAACTCGTTATTGAAGGCCGCCGCGCCGATCGGTCCTTCGAGCATGATTTCCAGGGCGGAGCGGATGCGCTGGGGACGTCCGTAAAACTCTCCTTCCCAGCGCTGCTCGTAGCCGGGGATACGCAGGTGCGATACGGAAAAGCCACAGAGCCCCATCTTTGCTTTACCACCGCGGCCCGTCGCGCCCTCGTCCCGGATTTCTCCACCACTACCCGTCGCCGCACCGGGAAAGGGAGAGATGGCGGTCGGATGATTATGGGTCTCGACCTTGATCAGAATACCCAAATTTTCGTTGTGACTTTGGTAGTTCCCATCACTGCCGGCGCAAAAATAGTGGCTTGGCGCATAGGCTTCGATCACAGCGGCGTTGTCATGATACGCCGAGAGTGTGCCTTGCGGATGGGCTCTATGCGTAGAACGGATCATGCCGAACAGGGTCTGACTTCGTTCCTGACCATCCAGCCGGAATTGCGCATTGAAGACCTTGTGCCGGCAGTGCTCCGAATTCGCCTGGGCAAACATCATCAGTTCGGCATCACTCGGATCGCGTTGCAAGTCGCGAAAGAGCTGCGCCAAGTAATCGATTTCCGCAGCCGAGAGGGCAAGCCCCAGTTCCTCGTTGATGGCGAGAAGGGCCGGCAGGCCCTCCCGCAGGAAAGGAACGCGGCGCAGGGGACGCGGTTGCGGATGCGCAAAAACGAGATCGGCGGCCTGCCAGTCGTCCAGCACCGACTCGGTCAGGGGGTCGTGCAGAAGCGCTAGCAGCCCCTCCCGTTCTGGCGGCAGCAGGCTTTGATCATGGTCCACATAGTAAGCGATGCCGCGTTCGATGCGTCGCAGATTGCGCAGGCCACAAACCTGGGCGATTTCCGTAGCCTTGCTCGACCAGGGAGACACCGTCCCCAGGCGGGGCACCACAGCAATCTCCATCGCACCACCCTTACCTATCCAGGGCTCGCCATAACCCAACAAAGCCTCGGCACGTTCTTGCTCTTCGTTACTGGGTGCTTGCTCCCAATCGAGCAGATGCACATAGCGCGCAGCAAGACCACAAACGACGATTCCCTCGGCATGAAGCCGCTGCAGGATGCGTTGGGCACGAAAAACAGACAGGGCCCGAGCCCCGCGATGGATGGCGAAGGTCACGGCAATCTCCCGACAGACCTGAGGAATTGGATTATTCTGTAACGCCTAGGCGAGAGGGACACCAATGCGACGTGCCACTTCGATATAGGCCTCGACCACCCCACCAAGATCGCGACGGAAGCGGTCCTTGTCCATTTTTTCCAGACTTTGGGCATCCCAAAGACGGCAACCATCGGGGCTGAACTCATCACCCAGCCGCAGCTCACCGTGATAACGCCCGAATTCGAGCTTAAAATCCACCAGAATCAGTCCGGCACGAGCGAAAAGCTCAAGCAGTAGGACGTTCACCCGTTCCGTCCAACGGGTCATCGCCGCGATCTCGTCCTCGCTTGCCCAGCCAAAGCTGCGAATATGCGAGTGATTGATCATGGGGTCGTGCAGGGCATCGCTCTTGAGGAAAAATTCCAGCACCGGCGGCTCCAGAATGCGTCCTTCCTCGATCCCGAGGCGACGACAAAGGGAACCTGCGGCGCGATTGCGGATGACACACTCCACCGGGATCATTTCCAGGCGTTGTACCACCGACTCACGCACGCCAGTACGACGCAGGAAATGGGTGGGTACCCCGGCCTGCTGCAGATATTCCATGATGAAGGCGTTGAAGGCATTGTTCACCTCGCCCTTGCGCGCCAGCTGGGCAAGCTTTTCCCCATCGAAGGCGGAGGTATCGTCCTTGAAATGGAGGATCAACTCGTCGGGATTCTCGCCCGCGTAGACGATCTTGGCCTTGCCCTCGTACAGTTTTTGACGATCGCTCATGCGGGTCGACCTTCCGGAAACACCCGCGCGAAGACCCTATCGATCTCTTTGCTGTGGTAGGCAAGATCAAAAAGCTCGCCAAGCGCAGCAGCGCTGAGATAGCGCTGAATCTCCGGGTCGGCCGCCAGAAGGGCCTGAAAGTCTTGGCCCTCCTGCCAGACCCGCATGGCATTGCGTTGCACCACGCGGTAGGCATCCTCCCGCAGCATCCCCTTCTCCGTCAGTGCCAGCAAAACGCGCTGGGAAAAAATCAGGCCATGCATTTTTTCGAGGTTCTCGCGCATCCGCTCGGGGTAGACGACCAAGCCCTCGAGCAGGCCACTGGCGCGATGCAGCATGAAATCGAGAACGATGCAGGCATCCGGACCAATGACGCGCTCCACACTGGAGTGCGAAATATCCCGCTCATGCCAGAGAGCGATGTCTTCCAATGCCATCCCGGCGTAGCCACGCAGAAGTCGCGCCAGGCCAGTGAGGTTTTCGGAGAGGATCGGGTTGCGCTTGTGCGGCATTGCCGAACTGCCCTTTTGCCCCGCGGTAAAGGGCTCCTCCGCCTCCAGGACCTCGGTGCGCTGGAGATGCCGAATCTCGACGGCGATCTTCTCGACAGAGCCGCCAATCAGGGCCAAGGTGTTGAAAAATTCGGCATGACGATCGCGGGAAATCACCTGTGTACTGGCCGCCTCGGGTTGCAGATCGAGCTCTTTGCAGACGGCTTCTTCGATGTCTGGGGAGATATTGGCAAAGGTACCCACCGCCCCTGACAACATCCCCACCGACACTGCGGCAATGGCGCGTTCCAGGCGCTGCAGATTGCGTTGTGCCTCCGCCCGCCACACTGCCACTTTGAGTCCAAAGGTAACCGGCTCGGCGTGAATCCCATGGGAGCGGCCAATCATCACCGTGTCTTTATACTTCCACGCCAGCCGTACCAGTGCCTGATCGAGACGCTGCAGGCCAGCCAGCAAGAGCTTGCCGGCAGCGCGCAACTGCAGGGCGAAGCCGGTATCCACCACGTCAGAAGAGGTGAGTCCCTTGTGGATGAAGCGGCTGGAAGGACCAACAAACTCGGCGACCGAGGTCAGGAACGCGATCACATCGTGCTTGACCTCTTTTTCGATGACGTCGATACGCTCGACATCGAACTGTGCCCTACCCTCGATTTCTGCCAGGGCCTCTGCCGGGATCTCGCCCCTTGCCGCCAAAGCGCGACAGGCGGCCAGTTCAACCTGCAGCCAAGCATCGTACTTGGCCTTCTGCGTCCAGAGAACGCCCATTTCCGGGCGAGTGTAGCGCTCGATCATGAAGCATTTCCTTTCTCTGGACTCAGAGCCGACTGCAGCTTGTCCAGGACGCTAACGGCTGCCTTACTCTCTTCTTCGCCCTGTGCTTTGGAAGAGGTCTCTAACACGCTACCGCTGTCGTCCTTCATAGCCAGCAACTTAACCTGCACAGACAGGGGCTTGGAAGGCTTGCCGCCGCCCCAGATACCCTGGATGCTGTGCCAGGCATTGCTGAACATTCTGCCCAACATACCCTGCGATTTCTTCTGTTCAGAACCGCCGCGAACTTGCACCGACCAGACGCCGAGAGCCTCGGCATGGATGGGATAACCCAGACTGTTCAGTGCCGACTGGACGGCAGGCTGCGCCTTGGCCGGCGGCTGATTCAAAACCAGATATGGACCGAGGTCGTCACGATACCGAGTCACCTTGATCGCGGGCAGCTCCGCCATCACCACCGATTGCGCGAGACGCTTTTGCACCGCCTCCAGCAGATGCCGGTTAGCATCTAAATCCGGATCGTGTGCCTGCCAGTCCAGGGACTCGGAAGTGGGGCTGATCCATTGGCGTTGCTGCGTAAGGGTCAAAAGCTGCGCACCATCTCCCTGTGCTTGCAGCCGGAAGGTATATTGCATCCGCCGGTTGGCACCGACGCTATTGCCAAAGATCGAGGTGAGGCCGCCACGTTGATACTCCCAATCGGTCACCAGTTCGTTCTTCTCTGGTGAGAAACTCTTGATGCCGATCTTACGCTTGCCCAGCTCGGCACGGACGGCTGACCAGATCTGTGCAGGCTTGGCCTGGGTGCGCAGGGCCAGATTCTTGCTCTGCCCGACTAGCGTAGCCTGCTCGCCTGGAACCGTGGGCTCGGCAACCGCGCTTTCACCGGGCGCCAGACGCGGTTGAAAGACTTCGTAGCCATTACTGGTGGTCGCGCTTTGCATACCAGACTGTTGCACGGCCTCCGCCGCTGTCAGTCCACCGCCAGGTATGGTAACTCCCGGTTCTGGTGCCGAGGCCAGCAGATCTGGAGGCACCGCCAGTGGCTTCAATAATTTGGCATCGGTATACTCGGGACCATTATTGGTCTTCAAAAAGGGAATGTAGGAACAGCCACTCAGACCCAGGCTGAGCAAGGTGGCGGCAACAAGGCTTCGAGCAATCGGTTTACGCATGGGTGCAAGCGTACTCATGAGGCGGGAGAAAGAGGGGCGTTACTGGCATACTCCAGCGCGGCACGCAGACGGGCGTGCAAGGATTCGCTGAGCGGGGTGAGCGGCAAGCGAATCGTGGGACCTACGCGCTGCTGGTCCGCAAGCAACCATTTTGCCGGTATCGGATTGGATTCTGCAAAGAGATCGCGATGCAGCGGTACCAACGCATCATTGATTCGTCGCGCCCGGGCAAAATCTCCATCCAAGGCGGCGCTCGCCATTTGCGCCATGGCCCGCGGCACGACATTGGCAGTGACAGAGATCACGCCACGCGCGCCTATCGCCATCGCTGCAAGTGCTGCGCCGTCGTCACCACTGTAGACCTCGATGCTGGCATCACGGGTGCCACAGAGATGCAGGATTTCCGCGACGCGATCGACCTTGCCACTGGCCTCTTTCACCCCGACGATACAGGGACGTTCGGCAAGCCGCGCCACTGTCTCCGGCAGGATATCGCCGGAGGTACGACCGGGCACATTGTACAGAATGATGGGAAAATGACAGGCATCGGCAATAGCGCTGTAATGCTGGAAGAGGCCCTCTTGCGTCGGCTTGTTGTAGTAGGGGCTGACCAGGAGTGCGGCGTCTGCCTGCGCTTCCATGGCAGCACGGGTGAGCTCGATGGCCTCAGCTGTGGCATTGGCCCCGGTACCGGCAATCACGGGAATGCGACCCCGCACCTGCTCGACCACAGCGCGAATGACGGCCACATGCTCCTTCACCGTCAGCGTTGCCGACTCGCCGGTCGTGCCGACGGCAACGATCGCGTGCGTGCCTTCGGCAATGTGCCATTCGACCAGATCCCGCAAAGCGCGGTCATCCACGGCCCCACCAGGATCCATTGGCGTGATCAACGCCACCATACTTCCGTGAAACATCACTGCTCTCCAGCCATATCAGCGCAGACCGGCAAAGGCTGAATGGTACTGGTCGGGGGTGATGCTTGGCAAGACGAGGCCTGCCAAGCGCCAATCATCACAGCCAGCTGTCGTCGTCTCCACCCATCCCGAAATCCCCCGCAGAAGGATCGTCTCCGCCCCAGGAGGCGTCGGTCATGCCGAACTGATCGTTCTGACCAGCATCGTTGCTGCCATTTTCACCATCGCGATGGCCGAAGAGACTACCAGCGAGGGCATTACCCGCTGCCATACCCGCGCCAATACCCACGCCGGTGGCAATACCCGAGGCCAGACCGGAACCAATGCCGCCACCCTGCGGCGCCCCGGCAGGACCGTAGGGCCCCTGCGGACCGTAAGCCCCCTGTCCGGGAAATCCGCCCATATTGCCAAAGCCGGGCTGTATCTGGCGGTAGGCCATGGCCTGTTGTTGCCGACGGCGGCGCAGGAACCAGGAGATCCCGGCGATGACGGCAATCAAGCCCAGAAACCAGACGATGGCCGCGCCCAGTCGGGAATGCGACTTCTCGCTAGCCGCTGCAGCAGGGGCTGCTTTCCCAACCTTTTGCTGCAACTGCTTTTCAAAACCAGTCAATACCTTGGGCTGCACAAAAGACAGGCTGGGGTCGAAGCTCTTGGCGCGCTGCAAGGCAGCGGCAGCCGCCGCCCATTTGCCCTCTTTCGCCAGCAAACGTGATTCCAGATACTGCGCCTGTGCAGAATTGGGATGCGCGGCAAGGACCTCGGAAAGCTGCTGCTGCGCCTGGGCGTACTGACCCCCCTGGATGGACTGGATGACCTGCGGCACCGTCGGCTCCGCCATCGCTACAGGGGAAAGCAGCACAAAACTGGAGGCCGCAAGGCCGATGAGAAGGGTACGACGAATCATGGTGAACGCTCCGAAAAACCATCAAGTTTGGTGTACGTGAATATGCGTCGCACGCGCTGTAAAATCAAGGCCCTTTACATTTTGACATCATTTGCTTTGGATTGACAAAATCATAGGTAATACGCATTATACCGAACGGTCGGTCAAACCCCTGGAGTCCCCGCCCATGTCTTCTTCCCTGCCCTCTTACCGGTTCCTAGCACTGCTGGTGCCTTTGGCTCTGGGGCTTTCCGCCTGCAGCTTTGAGCCGAAGCTGCGCGTGCCACATACCCCCGGCGATCACATTCCCTATGACGCTAAGGGCAATCCCAAAAGTACGGTATCCGCCGCAGGTTCAGCCGGGTCCGCGCAGGAATTCGTCTATGGTAAGGCGCTCGACGAAGAGTGGTGGAAGCTTTTTCACTCCCAGAAAATCAACGAACTGGTGCAGACGGGCCTGAAGAACAGCCCAACGGTTGCGCAGGCACAGGCGCAGTTGCGGCAGGCGCAAGCAGTAGAACGAGTGAACGCCAGTATCTTCTATCCCCAAGTCACCGGCAGCCTGCAAGCCACACGTACCAAAGCATCGTCGGCGGCCTTTGGTGGCGGCCAGGGCGGGTTCCGCTATTCTCTCGTCACCGGCAGTCTTGGGGTCTCGTATTATCCCGATATCTTTGGTGTAAATCGCCTGGTCTACAAAAACAGTAAGGCCCTGGTCGACTATCAGCGCTGGGAACTAGAGGCTGCGCGCTTGACCCTGAGCGGCAACATTGTCACCACCGCCATCGATGCCGCAGCCACCCGGGCACAGATTGCCGCGACTCAGGAAATCATCGCGCGCGAGAAAAAACTACTGCAGTTGACCCAGCTGCAATACCAGGCTGGCGCGATCGACGACAACACCGTCGTCACCCAGGCCAGTCAGCTCGCCAGCCAGGAGGCGAAACTGCCGCCTCTGCAACAGCAGCTCACCGTCTATGATCATCAGTTGGCGACCTTGCTTGGCGAATTTCCCGGCGAGGCCAGGATTCCTGAACTGCAACTGGATCAGCTGACCCTGCCGGAAAAGATCCCGGTAAGCCTGCCCTCGATCCTGCTCAAGCAACGACCGGACATTCAGGCAGCACTGGCACAGATGAAGGCCGCCAATGCCACCATCGGTGAAACGAAGGCGCAGTTCTTTCCGACCGTGCAACTCAGCGCCTCCATTGGCTCCACCGCTGCCCACCCGGGTCTCTTTTTCGATCCAGTGAGCGGTATCTGGAGTCTGCTGGGCAGCCTCTCGCAACCCATTTTTGAGGGTGGCAAGCTGCGCGCACAGGAGTCCGAGGCCAAGGCCGCCTACGAAGTCACCTTTCAGGAGTATCGGACGACGGTTCTCGGTGCCTTTGGCCAGGTAGCCAATGCCTTGCGCGCTCTGCAGCGCGATGCCGAAACCCTGCGCGCGCAGCAGGCAGCACTCGATGCTGCGCGAAAATCCTTGCATCTGAGCGAGGTGAGCTATCGCAGCGGCGCTAGTGACTACCTCACCCTGTTGACCAGCGAGATCCAGTACAACAGCGCCCGAATTGCGGTGGTACAGGCAGAGTCGCAACGGTATCAGGACACCGCCGCTTTGCTCGTCGCCATTGGTGGCGGCTGGTGGCATGAGCCCGGCAAAGGGGCACCCAAGCTGCAGAAAGTTTCCATCCCCCCGGTAAAACCTTCCGGAGATCCCCAATGAAAAAAGCATACGCTATCGTCATCATCGGACTGGTCCTTCTTTTTGGTGGCATCTTCGGCTTCAAGGCCTATGTCAATCAAATGATTGCCAAGGCCATGGCCAACGCGCCCAAACCGGTATTTTCCGTTTCCGCAGAAAAGGTGCGGGAACGGGAGTGGCACCCCGAACTGCGGGCCGTTGCCTCTCTCAATGCCATACAAGGCACAGAGTTGAGCACACAGATTGCTGGCAACGTCACTGCCATCCATTTTCATTCCGGCTCCGTGGTACAGGCGGGACAGCTTCTGGTGCAGATCGACAACAGTAACCAGCTGGCGCAACTGCAGGTAGACCGCGCCAATCTGCGTCTGGCGGAGGTCAATCTCAAGCGCACGCAAACCTTGATTGCCGACAAGGCGGCGAGCCAGGCGCAACTTGATCAGGCACAGGCGACCTATGCCGTCGATCAGGCCACCGTGCAGAATGACGAAGCGACCTTGCACAAGCTTGCCATCACCGCACCCTTCAGCGGTCATATCGGAATTCGCAAGGTGAATGTGGGTCAGTATGTGACGCCAGGTACCGCCATTGCCGATTTGCAGAGCTGGGATCCGCTCTACGTCGACTTTACCTTGCCGCAGAGTGATCTCCCGGATCTGCAGGTCGGGACGCCAGTACAATTTCGCTCGGACACCACCGGCGACCAGGCATTCACCGGCAAGATCACGGCACTGGGTTCCGCCATCAACGCGCAGACGCGGCAGATCGAGATTCAGGCAACCCTGAACAACCCCAAAGATGTGCTGCGCCCGGGGATGTTTGGCAATGTCACGGTGGTTCGCAACGTAACCCAGAAGGTATTGACAGTACCGGTGGCAGCCATCACCTACAACACCTATGGCAACTTTGTCTATGTCGTCGAAAATAAAACGGTAGATGGCAAGAAAAGCCAGATTGCCGTGCAGCGCGTGGTACAAACGGGCGAAGAGCGCGATGGTCAGGTCGCGATCAGCAAGGGCCTGAAGGCCGGCGAGCTGGTTGTCACCGCCGGACAGGTCAAATTGACGAATGGTGCGCTGGTTAGCGTCGCCGCGGCACACTGAGGCCCTCCTATGCGATTTACGGAAATTTTCGTTCGCCGGCCGATAATGGCCACGGCACTGAATCTGGTGATCTTTCTGCTAGGCCTGCACGCCTTTCTGATGATGACGGTGCGGCAATATCCGGCTTTGACCAACACCGTGGTCACCATCACCACGGCCTACCCTGGCGCCAGCCCATCCACTGTGCAGGGTTTTGTGACCACGCGTCTAGAAAAGGTGATCGCCAGTGCGCCACATATTGATTATCTCACCTCGAACAGTTCCGAGGGCACGTCGACCATTACCGTCTATATGCAGCTCGGCACCGATCCGAGCTCTGCCTTGGCCAATATTCAGGCCAAGGTACAGCAGGTGACGGATCAGTTACCGACGGGCAGCCAGTTACCGGTCATCAACGTTACCGTCGGCAGCAGCACCGACCTGATGTATGTGGCCTTTTACAGCAATTCACTGAACCAGCAGCAGATCACCGACTACCTGCTGCGCGTGGTACAGCCGCAGCTGGCTACCGTGTCGGGAGTCGGCCAGGCGCAGATCCTGCCGCCCGGCGCCGGTAACGGCAACACCTACGCCATGCGTATCTGGCTCAACCCGCAGAAGATGGCGGCCTTGGGGATCAGCGCCGCACAGGTGTCGACGGCCCTGCAGGCAAATGACTTTATCTCTGCCGTCGGGCAGACGCGGGGCAAGACGGTGCAGAACACCATAGTTGCCACCACCAATCTGCATAACGTGCAGGAATTTAAAAACCTGGTCATTACCCAGTCCGGTGACACCTTGATTCGTCTCAAGGATGTCGCCAAGGTCGAATTGGGCGCGCAGGACTATACCTCCTATGCCTTCTTCGACGGTCGCCCTGCCGCCTTCATCGGCATCCAGGAATCGCCATCGGCGAATTCTCTGGATGTAGCGAGTGGTGTCAAGGCGGCACTGAAGAACATCGACAAAGGGCTACCACCGGGTCTGCATGAGGCCATCCCCTATGATGCCAGCGTCTTCATCAAGGCCTCTCTGGATGAGGTGATGCTGACCATCGGCATTACCCTGGCGGTGGTGCTGCTGGTGATCTTCCTCACCCTGGGTTCCTGGCGCGCAGCGGTCATTCCCGCCGTCGCCATTCCGCTGGCGATCGTTGGCGCAGGTTTGATCATGTGGGGTCTCGGCTACTCCATCAACCTCATTACCCTGCTCGCCTTCGTGCTGGCTATTGGACTGGTGGTGGATGATGCCATCATCGTGGTCGAAAATGTCCACCGCCACATCGATGAAGGAAAATCTCCTTTCGAGGCGGCAATGCTCACGGGTCGCGAGCTCGGCTCTCCCATCGTCGTCATGTCCACGACGCTGATCGCGGTCTTCGCACCGATTGCCTTCATGGGCGGGCTTACCGGGAGTCTCTTTGGCGAGTTTGCCTTTACCCTGGTCGCGGCGGTGTTCATTTCGATGATTGTCGCTCTCACCCTCTCGCCGATGCTGGCGAGTAAAGTGCTGCGGCCTACCAAGGAGCACGGCTTTGAGCATTTTATCGACCAGCGCTTCAGTGGCCTTTCCCGCTTATACGATCGCCTCCTCCGTGGCAGCCTGAATTATGTTCCGGTGACACTGCTCTTTGCCGCGGTGGTTTTCGCCAGTGTCTATTTCTTGTTCACCACATCCAAATCGGAATTGGCACCGCAGGAAGATCAGGGGATCATCTTCAGCGCCGATACCGGCGGTCCCACAATCACGCCAAAAGAACTGGTGAAATACGGGAAACAGGTACTCCACGTATACGACCAGTATCCTGAGAAGGCGGCAACCTTCATGGTTACCGGCATATCAATAGGCAGCGGTGCCGCCAGCAACAGCTTGGTCGCAGGTATGCGCTTGACGCCCTGGAGTCAACGCAGCACTACGGCGATGGAGCTACAACCCAAGGTGCAGCAAGCGTTGCAGTCGGTTACCGGCTTGCAGACAGCCTCCTTCCTGCCACCGTCGTTGCCGGGCTCGGCCGGTGGTCTGCCGGTGCAATTCGTTCTGCAGAGTCCTGGCAGTTACACCAAGCTCGACAAGGTGGCGGAACAGGTCGTCGGCGCGGCCTACCAAAGCGGATTGTTCTTTTATGCCACGAAGGATCTGCGCATCGACAACCCGGAAGTGGTGCTGAAAATCAACCGCAACCTTGCCGGCAACCTCGGCATCAGCATGGAGGCCATCGCTCAAGACCTGCAGCCGCTGCTCGGTGGTAACTACGTCAACCGCTTCGATATGGACGGGCGCAGTTACAAGGTCATCCCCCAGGTTCCGGACAGCTTTCGTGCCGATCCGGGCATGCTGAAGCATTACTACATCAGCACCGCCAGCGGCGCCCTGGTGCCACTGTCGACGGTGGTCAGCATCGAGATGCGCACCGAACCGCAGTTTTTGCCACAGTTTGACCAGCTCAATGCGGCGACGATACAGGCGATTCCCAAACCCGGAGTGAGCATGGGGCAGGCGCTCAGCTTCCTGCGCCAAGCGGCCGAAAAAGTGATGCCGAGCGACTACCAGGTGAACTACGCGAGCCAGTCCCGGCAGTACGAACAGGAGAAAAGTGGACTACTGGTCACCTTCCTGCTAGCCATTCTGTTGATCTATCTGTTGCTTTCAGCACAGTTCGAGAGCTTCCGCGATCCACTGATCGTGCTGATCACTGTGCCGATGTCGATCAGCGGTGCACTCATTTTCATCAGCTTGGGCTTCGGCTCCATCAACATCTACACCGAGGTGGGTCTGATCACCCTGATCGGTTTGATCGCCAAGCAGGGCATCCTCATCGTGCAATTTGCCAACAGTATTCAGTTGCACGAAGGTCTCGACAAACGCGCGGCGGTCGAAAAGGCCTCCAGTATCCGTCTGCGCCCCATCCTGATGACGACGGCGGCGATGGTCCTCGGCGTGCTGCCCCTGGTATTTGCGACGGGGCCCGGCGCGGTCTCGCGTTACCAGATGGGTCTGGTGATTTGTACCGGGCTGGCCATTGGTGCGCTCTTCTCGCTCTTTGTGGTGCCCGCCATGTACATGGCCTTAGCTAAGGACATCCGTGACAAGCGCGAGCAGCTACTGGGAGGGAACAGCAGTCCCGCTGCCTGATGCAGGAGTCTCCCGTGCTTGAAAGCGCCGCCCATGCGGCGCTTTTTTTGCGTCTTTCAAAAGTTTTCCGCGCTGCAGGGAATGAGCGATTGGGCGACGTTTTTGGCAGGTGGCGGGGTAATTCCGCTGCGGCAGGTGACTTGATCCGCGCTCTCTGTGATCTATACTGTCACCTAATGAGTTACAGACATGATCCAGAGCTTCCGGCATAAGGGATTGCGCCAGTTCTACGAGACTGGCAGCAAGGCAGGTATCCAAGCCGAGCAGGAGAAGCGGTTGCGGGTGCTGCTAGCGCGATTGAATGCCGCCCTGAGTCCTGCGGATATGGACCTACCCGGAGCACGGTTGCACGCGCTCAAGGGCGATCTGGCGGGGTTCTGGGCGGTGTCTGTATCAGGTAACTGGCGGCTGATCTTTCGCTTCGCGGGATCGGATGCCATGGACGTAGACTATCTGGATTATCACTGAGAGGGCACTGAGATGATGCACAACCCCCCGCACCCTGGCGAAATCATCCGGGAATTATGCATAGACCCTTTGGGGCTTTCCGTCACGGAATCCGCCGAGGCGTTGGGCGTTACCCGCAAGGCGCTGTCTGAATTGTTGAACGGGCACACCGGCATTAGCCCTGCAATGGCCTTCCGTCTATCTGCGGCCTTCGGCGGGAGTGCCGAATCCTGGCTGAACCAGCAAGCACAATATGATCTTTGGCAAATCCGGCAGAATCCCCCAAAGGTGCGGCGCTTGGTGGAAGCGTGAGGTACACGGATTTGCAGCCCTCGCCAACTCGTGTCACAACAGAGTGCGAGAGCGAGAACGCCGTAACACATCGACCTCTTACGGAGAGCGATTGGGAACTTTTCGTAAGAGCCTTAAGGGCGCAAAGAAGGCAGGTTGCGCGCACCCGGAAACCCTGCTGGCATTTGGTGAAGTATGGAACTGCCCTAGGGGATTTCCAGAGCTGCAGATGCGCTATAGTGATAAAAGTAGTGTAGGCTTATTTACCGGGGAGATGGGATCATGAAGCAGAAAAAATTGCACGCCTTTTTTGAAGGAGTTGCGACGGTTCTTCAGCTTTACCCAACCCAGAACCAGCCCATGCGTAGCCGCTTTTATCAGGAACCCGCGTCATCCGCAGAAGCGATCTCTTCAGATTGGATTCGGGTCGGCGACTCCTTACGCTTGGCCAACTATTCGGATTCCTGATTGGTTTGGCTGGGCTCGCCTGTACGCTCTTCTTAGCCTGTACGGAGCACCAACCGCAGCGGCCGTTACTGGTTCCTTGGATTTGGTCGCCCTAGTTGCCGTGTTCGTGTCCTGTCGCTTTGCTGACAATATCAATTCAGCAACTGTGTCAGAGAATGCGAATAATGATCACTAAGAATCATTCCAAAACACAAACCGCTTAGCCTGGCCTAAGCGACACTTGCGCATGACTGACTACAGGGCTTAAAACGCCCACGTCGGACAAGAGAAAACGCTTGATTCAGAAGCATCTTTAAGCACGGTAAGGCGAGCCCCAGCCAATCTTGGGAAGCACGGGGATAACGAGCTTCAAGCTGGGCAGCAGGAAGAAAGTGGCCGATTTTCAGGAATTTTTAGGGTGGGGAAGTGGCGGAGAGAGAGGGATTCGAACCCTCGATGGAGTGTTTAGCCCCATACTCCCTTAGCAGGGGAGCGCCTTCAGCCTCTCGGCCATCTCTCCGACGCGCGGAGTGTACCGCGGAGTCATACTGCACGTCAAAAAATGGGGCCTGCGGCGCGCCGCCCGCCACAATCTGTCAGGCCTGGCAAAGGTCATGTGCAGAACTCGATATGGCAATCTTTTGCTATTGTCCCCCAACGTCGGGACTCTGGGCCTGATCGGTGGGGAATTGCCGGCGCTGTTTGCCAGCGTCCTCTTCCCCAACCTGCTGCCGAGAGGCATTACTTTCTGTTTGGCCGGGATTCTGCAGTATCTCAGCGCCGCTCTCCTGAGCTCCCTGCCATTGCTGATTCTCTTCCCAATGGTTCTGTCCGCTGGTCGTTTTACCAAAGGGTTCGCCCATCTGTACCGCAGTCTGTTTTCGTAATGCTTCGGCAACCGGGCCTGTAGCCGACAATCCAGCAGCACCCAGCGTAGCGTTGGCAGAGGCACCCTCCGTCACAGCAGAAATGGCCGCAGCGGAAACCGGGGTCGGCGCGGTCGCAGCAGACGGTTTCGCGCTGGGCGCTGGCTTGCTGGCTGGCACGGCGTTGGCGAAGATCGCTTTTGGCGGCGGCGGATTGCGATACCCCATTTGATAGAGGGTGCGGAGCACCGCCTGCATCAGGGCCTGCGCACCATCCCAATCGAGATGGACCTGATCGGCCACAAAATAGCCTGGATGACCGTCACTGATACGGTCCCAATGCAGCAAGGTGATATTCGGATACTTGGCAGCAGCGCGATCGTACATACTGCGCACCTCGTTTTCCCACGGGCGCGGTACGGACGGGACAATCAACAGGATCTTACGATTCCCCACTGCCTGCACGAAATTTTCCAGATCAGACCACTGAACATAGCCATTGCTGCCCAGCTCTACTACAACATAGGCAACCTTGGCATAGGCTGGGTCCTGAAACATTTTCTGTAGCACCGGCTGTGCCCGGAAAAACGAGCGGCCCACCTGACCATCTAGAATCCCGTTTGGAACCATGTGAATCACATACCCAGACCAACCCAACAGAATAGAGTCGGTTATGAACAATACCTGCTTTTCGGGATAGGCCGGATTACTGCGCAGTTCTTGCCCATTATACAGAAAGCCCAGACCGGGATGAGGCTGCCACTGCATCAGATCGGTATTGCTTTCCAGGACCTTGTTGGCCCGGGAATCTGCGTGTGCTTTGGCCTCGGCAGCCGAGAGGGTCTTGGCGCCCGTCAGTGCTTGCAGATCCCGTCCCATACTGGCCACCCGTTTCTCCAGATATTGCCGATAGAGAGCATCGTGCTGCGCTTGCGCTTGCAGACGTACCGCCTCCTGTCCCAGTCGACTGGCCTGCCACCAGCCCACACTGGCCAGCGCCAGCAAGACGAGCACCGACACGAAAGCTCGGCTGCCTACTTCATGTCGCACCTGCTTTTGAAAGGCCGCCTGCAATGGCAGTTCCAGCAGCAGGTAGGACAGCACCGACAGCAACAGCAGCAGAGAAAGCGAAAACAACGCCTGACTGGCGATGGAAGTCTGTGGGAAGTAGTAGTGGACCAAAGCAACGACCGGAACATTCCACAGGTACAGAGAATAGGACATCTCCCCGAGTTTACCCAAGACCAGCAGTTGCAGTCGTGGCAACCAGGCCGCGCGCGCGGCGGCCAGCAGGAAGACCACGCCAAGGGCGGTTGTAGCAAGGGAAAAATACACAAAATTTTCGTAGGGGGCCAAAACAAAAAGCGCCAGCAGCAGCAGGATGGCGAGGATACCCAAGCCATCGAAGCTGCTCCTTCCTGTCTCCCGGGGCCGGGCCCAGCCCAGTTCGGTCAATAACGCGCCGGCAAGATAGGGAAAAGCATGGCTGGGAAGCACATAGGCGGCATTCAGACTACCCTGGCTCATCAGCCACCAGGCAGAGCCCAAACTTATACAAAATAGTAACGCCAGAACGGTCCGGTACCACCACTTCCCTAGCAATGAAGTACGCAATAAAAAGTGCAGCAGATATAACTGACCCAATAGAGAAATGAACCACATCCCCAAAAACGGATGAGGGTAACTGTACACCTGAAAATAGGGGATATGATGGAGGACCAGATAAAAGTTGTAGCCGAGGATCGCCGAGTACCAGACAGGCGCCCATCCGGTGAGCAGATGGGTCGACCAAAGCAGTACCGCCAGGATGGCGGTCACCACCAGCATAGGAACGAGAATACGGGAAAACCGTCGCGCAAAGAAATCCTTGCTACGCTGCGCCAATGAACTCTGGCGCCCACGGCCAAGGGATTTTTCGATCAGAAACCCTGATAACAGAAGGAAAACATCAACTCCCAGATAACCACCGGAGAACCAGGGATAGTTAAAACTGATGGTGTCATGAATATGGAAGGCGATGACCGCAAAAATGGCCAGAAATTTGAGATAATCAATATATAGCAGCACGCTTGTTTCCCAGAAAGAAAAATTCAGTTGTGCTTGGTAGCGATCACCTGTTGCAGATCGGTGGCGATGGCGTGCACCATCACCTGGATACCCATCCAGGTTGGGTGTACCCGATCAGTCCAGAAGTAGCTGGGATGGTTGCGACTGAGCAAGTCCCAGCGCACCAGATGGACATTAGAGTGGGTAGCCGCGGTCTGGAGGTAAAGGTCTTGCACCTCGTGCTCCCATGGTCGGGGCATTTCCGGCATAACGAGCAACACCTGACGGTCGCCAACCAGCTGCAAAAAGGTCTGCATGTCCTGCGGCAAAACCTCGCCGTTGGTCCCCAATTCGACCACCACATAACCCACTTTGTGGGTCATCCCATTTTCCTGTAGCGTTCGCCAGATGGGTATGGCCGAGGAAAATTGTCGGCCGACCCGGCCATCGAGAAAAGCATTGGGAAATACATGCGCAAAATAGCCGGACCACCCAGTCAGGATGCTATCCCCAATGATAATCACACCAGTGGGGCCCAGGCTGGGAAAACGGATGACCGAGTGGGCGTCGAGCACATAACCAGGATTCGGGCTTTGGCGAAAATCCTTGCGGGCATCGATGATCGCCATACGATCCAGATAGCGATCGCTGGGCGAGACCGTGGCCTTGGTCGCTGAGGTAGCGGGAGGCGCTGGCACCACGGGCTGGGGCGCAGGTGTCTGGGGAATCGACTGCGCGCACGAGGTCACGGAAAGAATCGCAGCGCCAAGCAGCAGACGCGCCCAGATGTAAGGTTTCATAACACGCAATGCCCATCCCTCTCAATTCCGGCGCGGCCCCAGAAATGAGGCGCCTCCCCTCCGGGCGGATGGTAGCAAAGGAAGGACGAAAATGCCTAGCGAGATGCGCCTTACCTAGCTTACAATAAGGGTAGGCGCCCATAGCTCAACCGGATAGAGCAACGGCCTTCTAAGCCGTAGGTTGGGGGTTCGATTCCCTCTGGGCGCGCCAGATAAAACAATGGCTTAGGGTTTTCTCTTGCGGAAACGATTGCCGGGTCGTAAGCGCGCCTGACGTCAGCACCTGGAGGATCTAAGCCGTTGATCCCCGCGCCACCCTGGTGCCATACTGATGTCGGGAACGAACAGCCCTATTAGGGAACGGCGTTTTAGAAATATGGCATACCTCATTGTTAGTTATCCGCTTATTTCTGTAAGCCATGGCGCGAAAAAGGGAACAAATGCCTGTTTTTGACCCTCTAACTTCTAAAGTGGGGGTTCGTTTCCCTCGGGTCGCGCACGGTGAAGAAACGGAGTCAATCCAAGGAGCAAATCGTGAACAGTTATACTGCGCATCCTCGACAGGGCGACAAAGCCAACTCTCCTTTCTTTGAAGAATGGCTGCCACGCCTCCTGGAAGAGCGAGACAGGCTCGGACTGACCGAAAACATCCGTCGCATCGATGCGTTGATGATGACCCTCGAGCCCGGACATTCCGCTGCGTACATCCGCGAACTCTGTTTGATGACGCCCTACAACTATCTGGTCACGCTCGACACCGACCAGCATCTGACCCACATCCTGCGCATCGACATGAATTATCCAGATGTATTGGTGCGAGAGGTCAAGGACCCCGATTTGCGCGGCATCTTTCGCAGCCTGAACGAGGTGTATCCCATTGGCGCGAAGAAACCAAATGCGCGCTATATGGGAGAGATTTTTCAGGTGGAAAATTTGCATGAAGTAGTCGAAATTCAAAAGAGTCGTGAAATCCGTTTTTTCAACCAGGAGCAAATTCGGCAGATGGAGCTCCCGGGAAACATGGCGATTGTCAAGCCTTCGCCCTACACCCACAATATCATCGGGTATTGGGAGCGCCCGGACAACGATATTCGCGTCTACGCCCTAGGAAATTCGCGCATCGATCCGGACATGCAGGCGGCGTTTGAGCAAGCACAAGAGTTGCGGGAACGGGTAAAAATCAGCGAACTCCTCTTGCCAATCGATCATTTGGCTACCCGCATATATAGCCAGAATCGAGAAGTTGCTATTCTCGAGTACCTTGGATTATCCAGTTACTACTATTGGGGATCCTACGATATTCCAGATCAAAACTCATCCACCAACGTCACCAAAAGCCTGCATTATGATGACGTTCTGCATACACCGGCAAAGGTCTTCACGGCTGCCAATCATCCCTATTTTTGTAATCACCTATTGCAAATTCCCTCTCCTACGGAATCTTTTGTGCGCAATTTTGGCCCGCGTTTGCATCATATTGCCGTTGCCGTGCGGGATGGCAAAACCCAAGGCAAGACCAACATCGATTACGTGGTATCCAGCCTGGCGGAGTGCGGGCAGGAATTCCTGCTGCAGGTGATCGGCTCCGAGCAGGAGGGCCTGAAGCAGATTTTTTCTCGTGCCTCGACGCACACCTCTCTCATCATCGAGTATGTGCAGCGCTTTCACGGCTTCGAGGGATTTTTTACCAAGGAAAATGTCGCCGACCTCACCGCTGCAGCGGGAACGGAAGAAAGCTTGCGCAGTCTGGAATCCGAAGCCAGACAGTAACACGAGCTACGGCGGGGCCAATGAGCACCGCTGCGCTTACCTGCGTGCCTTCAGTCGTCAAGTCCCAAACAGGCGATGCGCCAACGCCCCCTGCATATCCCGCCGCGCGTTGCCAATCACATAGATGTAACCCTTTGCTTGGCTGATGGCTTGCCTTGCCAAGATCGATTTCCGCATTGCCCAGCGCGAGAATTCTTCAGCAGCGTCAAGGTTTCCTGCGTCTTGGTTTGACTTGTGATGAGTACTGCATCATCTGGCTCCTTGATGGACTATAACGCAATACAGTCTTTACTCAGTCCTGTCGCAGCAACTGATCCATCCGCTCGCGCACCCAGCCAAAGTTCAGATGTTCCTGTTCCAGCCGCAGTCCTTCACGGATACGGTTGTCGCGTAGGTCGTCGTACAGGCTAGACTCCTCGAGTGTCAGCCGCTGCAAATCGCAGCGGAATGGCTTGTCCTCCCGTCCCCAGAAGGAAACGTGGGCATCGAGGGTGGCGCGATCCATGAGGAACGAATCGACGTGGCTGAAGTGACTCCGCAGTTGATCAAGGATGGCGAAGCCGTGGGTGTCGATATCGCCCCAGTAATGGATGGCACAGCGCCCCAGCCACCGGGCCTCCCCGAGTGCGTCCCAACCGTATCCGGAACCAAAGATGACGATCGCTCCTGGTATGTTTGGGAAGGCGAGGAAGTTGGTTTCATTCTCGGTGATGAATACCCGTCGCACCGCGATGGCCAGTTGGCTGAAACTGTCGGCGTCGAGCGTGATGTCAGGGCATGTCGTACCGGCGACCGCGTGAATCCCGGGATCGAGGATGCGGAAGCGTAGCCGCAGGGGTTTATCCAGAAAGCCGTAGCGGGCGGCAAACTGCGCAACACCGGTCTTGGTGCTATCCACGCTATCCGCCGGCAAGGCCAAGTCGAGCATCTCGGCCAATACGGCACGGTGCGTCTCGATGAACTTGCTATGCACGCCGGGCAAGTCCACTTGGCGCAGATAGACCGCCGGCCGTGGATGCTTACCGACCCAACCCACCACGGCCAGCAAACGAGGCCATTCATCCGCCAGTTCGAGGGCCTGCAAGGGCCGCTTTTCCAGCCAGGGCAGCAAGGAAGGATTTTGCAGCCGGGTCATCGCCAGCAGGGCGGAAAACCGCTCCCACTCGCGGTGCTTGCCGAGCCAACCCAGCGCATCCTCCAGCGAGTAAATCCAGACCCGCGACGGGAGGCTCTGCAAGCCCTGCACCCGATGGCGAATCTCACGCCACTCCAAACGCAATGGACTGATGCTGGCCAATTCCGCCGCCCAGCTGCGCACGGCATCAAAGCGCTCGGTGATCTCGGCTGACGCGGGACCCTTGATGGTCAGGCGCAAGGGGAAACGGGTGCTGCCCGTCACGACATCCCGCAGCAGTTCGCCGCGATCCCAGAGCCGCGCCAACTGCGCTTTCAATTCCTTTGGCGTCGTCCACGTCACGGCGAAATCTCCTACGCGGTCTGCGGCACCGCTGCAGCTATCGTCGCAGCACCCTTGGCCTTCTGCGTCCGATACTCCTCGATGGACAGGTTGCGCAACTTGGAGGCCCGGCCACCCTCGTTGTGCACGAATCCCACGCTAGCCACAAAGGGCTCGATGATGTGGATCTTCTGCAGGGGCGTGACGATCAGCAGTTGCAGGTTAAGTTGCCGGAACAGTTTCAAGCCGTACTGAGCCGATTCGTCCGAGCCACGCCCGAACGCCTCGTCGATGACCACAAAGCGGAAGGAGCGCGAACGCACTGCCCCCCATTCCAACCCAAACTGGTAGGCCAGACTGGCGGCGAGAATGGTGTAAGCCAGTTTCTCCTTCTGGCCGCCCGATTTACCACCTGAGTCCGAATAGTGCTCGTGTTCTGTGTTGTCTTCGCGCCAGCGCTCGCTCGCTGCAAACAGAAACCAATTGCGCACGTCCGTGACCTTCGCGGTCCAGCGCCGATCCTGATCCGACAATCCATCCCGGCCACGGAATCGGTCGATGATGGCTTTGACCTGAAGGAACTTAACTTCGGAATATTGGGTGTTGTCGGACCCGGTAACCGCACCCTCGGTACAGGCGCGCAGATCCTGCTGAAAATCGCGGATCTCGGCATCCGGGCTGGCCTGCGACTCCAACACGATGTAACGCCCAGGATTGTAGTCAATTTCCGAGAGCGACTTATTGATCTGGGCAATGCGATCCTTGATGGTCTCACGCTCGCGTGCCAACTGGGCATTGAAGTTGGCAATCTCATTGATGGTGTTGACGTTCAGCAACTCCTTGAAACGATGCACGAAACGCGGTAAGTCATCACGATTGAGCTGCGTCAACAGGTTCTCGAACTCGAAGGCGGCTTCCAGGCTAGCATCCATATCGGCCGTTTCCAGCTTGAAGGTCTCCTTGAACGACGCCATCGCCTTGATGATCTTCTCGGCGAGGCGTTTTACCTTGCCATCCTCGGCATCGATCCGCGCTTGCAACCAGGCGCGCAGCTCCTGCTCGCGGTTGTCGCAGGATTCTACGGTCAGCTGATGTTCGCCCAGGGCTTCGGCTCGCATGGCCTCAAGGGCATTCGACAACTCAGCAGCAACGGCAGCGTTCTGCATCAGCAAGGCCGTCTGCTGACGCTGTTCCTGGGCGTCCGAGCGGCGCTGCTCTATCTTGGCGCGGCGGTCGCGCACGGATTGCAATGCCTCTTCGGTGCCCTTGAACGCCTGCTGCAGTTCCCGCAGACGCTCATGCAATTGCTTGAGGACATCCGATGCCTGCTCCAGTTTCTGGCGCTCATCTTCGAGTGCGGCGATGTCCGTCGCCACGCTGGCCCAGTCGAGTTCTTCGAAGCTCGTGAACTCTTCCAGGCGGGTCAGGGCATCAAGCCGGGTCCGTAGTACCTTGCGCTCAGCATCGATCTTACTGATCTGGCTGCCCAGCTCGCCAAGATGGGTTTCGAGCTGGCCACGCTTGGCTTCCAACGCGGCAATCTTAGCGCTGTTGCTCCAGCCAAGCACATAGCGGCTGCGATCACCGATGCGGTGCCTGTCGTCCTTCTCGTGCCGACCAGTCGGGTCTTTGATCTGCCCGGCACGGGTGATGGCCCGCGTTTCCCGGCGGAACTGTTCCTGCGTGGCGCAACAAGCCACGTCAAAGCGATGGGCGAGCTCGCGCTCGAGCCAGTCGTAGTACGGCGAATCAGGCTTGATGGCGAGTTTCCGCACCAATGATTCACGGTGTAGTTCCGGCAACTCGGAGGCTTTACGGGGTCGAACGTGGAAATAGACCAGGCGCCCGCGCAGATGGCTACTGTCCACCCACTCCGCCACCGCCTTGTAGTGGGTATCCGGCACCAACAGCGACAGGCCGAAGCCGTGCAGCAGTCTTTCCGCCGCACCCTCCCAGTCGCGCTCCTCTTCGCGGACCTGAATCAACTCCCCGGCGAAGGGCATGCCGTCCACATCTAGACCCAGTGCGGTGCACAGGGCGGAGCGGACCTGAATCTGCTGGTCGTCGATGTTACTGCGCCGGCGTTTGAGACTGGCGATTTCTACTGTCAGTTGGTCGTGCTCAAGCTTCCCCTGGCGCAAACTCACACTATGCTCGGTCAGCGCGTTCTGGAAGTCGGCATCGCGGTTTTGGACCTCTTCCCGCCACGCATTGAATTGCGCCCGCTGCGCGGCAAAGCCGGCCTCGTCGCGGGGGGCTGACTCCCCCAAAACGGCTGCCAGTTCGCGAAAACGCCCATACTTGGCTTGGCGTGCATCGCGTAGGCGTTCTTTCTGGCGGATCTCAGCAGCGAGCCGCTCCAGACGATCGCCACCGTTATCATTGATGGCCTGCTTTAATTCATCGACCTGTCGCCCCTGCTCCTCGCGCGTGCCGTCCAGGCGTCGCAACTGCCCATCGAACTTGTTCCATTCTTCATCCAGCAGACCCAGGCGCTTGTCCAGCAACCCCAGTTTGAGGCTGGCGAAGTACGCACGCAGTCCGTCGCGACAATGCCGCAGATGATCCACCTCGCTCACCAGTTCGCCATGCCGTTTGCAGTCGGCCACCAGCGGCGTCAACAATTCCACCTGTTGTTGTGCCTTGAGCACGGCCTGATGGGCGCGGTTGAGATCGTCAAAGTGTGCGATCAGCGCCTGGATGCGCGATGCCACCTCGAACGGCTCCAGCATATGATTGCGGACAAAGTCGGTCAGGTTGCCAACCGACTTCATCGACACTGTCTGGTGGAACAACTCCAGCGCCTGATCATTCTCGATACCAAAGCGGCGCCTGAACCACGCGGCATAGGGCGGAAAGCTGTCGTGCAGTTCGGCACCATTGCCGCGCAGTCGCTTGCGCAGCGCCGCGATGTCGGTACCGAAGTTGGCGAAATCCTCCGCAATCGACAGATCACGCTCAGCTCCGAGGAAGAAGCGGGCGGGCTGCCCTTGCGCCTCCTTCATCCAGAACACCTGCGCCAGACTCACTGTCTGGTCGTAACCCGCGTTGTGAAATACGCCAAGAATGACAGAGTAGCTGCTATGGTCGCGCAGGGAGACTGGCCTGGACACTCCGGTGACCTCATTGCGTTCGGATTTATAATGTCCCAACACATAGGATCGCAGAGTCCGTTCCCGGCTGTCCGCGCCGGCCGCCTTGTTGTAGGCGATGCGATGAGCCGGCACCAGCAGGGTGGTGATGGCATCGACCAGCGTTGACTTGCCGGAACCGATATCGCCGGTGAGCAGCCCGTTCTTGCCGTCCAGTTGCAGCGTCCAAACCCGGCCGTCGAAGGTACCCCAGTTGAAAACCTCTAGCCGGGAGAGGCGAAAGCCCGACAGCGCATCGTCTGCCACCAGGCCCAGCTCCATGCTCTGCTGCTCAATCATCGTGCGCCTCCGGTGCCGATGCCGCACCCAACAGGGCAGATTGATAGATTGCCAAGCGGGCATCAAACTCGGCCAGCCACTGGGCGTCCACAAAGGCCTTCAAGATGCGCCGGACCTCGTAATTGCCTTGTCCTGCCAAGCTCCCACTGGCCGGTTTGAGCTTGCGCAAAAAGCCCAGTTCCACCACCTTGTTGATGGTGCTTTCGATCTGGTCGATCAGCTTGGCCTCGTTGGGTCCATCCGGTAGGAAAACCCGTACCAGCTCAACGATCTCGTCACGCGACAGCACCAGACGTGTGTCACCGCCGCCGGCATCGAATTCGGCTAGCTTCTTACGCAACAGAGCCAGCAACAGACTCACCGGAAACGATAAGGGGCGACGCGCGACAAGACGCGGCAAACGTGGCGTCGGATCATCCGCCGCTGATTCCGGACGGCTTTTCAAAAAGGCGTACCCCTCGGCCTCATCCAGCACCAGTTCCAGATTGAGCACCGCCACGTAATCCCGCACGCGAGCCTGCAGGTGCAGCAGTGCCGTCCACTGGCGTTCTGACTGCTCGCGGTACTGCACGCCTTTCAACAGTCCGATCAGCAAGGTCGACAAATCCATCTCAGGCGCGGCCGGGGCACTGGTGAAGTCTTGTTCTATTTCCATTGAATACCCTGCTTCGTTCTCCGTTAGCGCAGGAAAATCACCCGCGGCAGGCGAGCCGCACGACGCACGGGTGCGCCACGGTCATCCTCTGCCTGCCACTGAATGGCTTCCGGCGCGTCCTCGTCCACCACTGCGTTGAAGGCATCGCTACCCAGTTGCAAATAGGCCACCAGCTCGGCCAAGCCGTGCTGCAGGGGCTGGTCGGCCACCAGTTCGCGCAGGCTGATCTGTGCCCTATCCTGCAAGGCATGGCGGATATGACGAGTCAGCCTCGCCTTGTCCACCACTACCTGTTCGAACAATGCTGATGGGTCGATGCCCTCGTCTCCGGCCTCCAAGACCAGGTTGGTGATTACCGGCTTCACGGTCGGCGTGAACAAGGGGCGCTCCATTGTCAGTTCAATGTCGGCCTGCGCCTCGGCTACTTCCATCACGTTGCCTGTCGGCGGCGCATCTCGTAGCGCCAGGGTCTTGCTCTCGATGCCGTGCAGAATATCCATGATGCGGCGATTCTCTAACCAGGCTTGATCGTCCAGAAAGCGACGCAACTGTTGCGACAAGGCCGCCACCGTGCGTTGGGTGTGTTCGCCGGCCTCCAGCCAGTCATAATGCACACGGCGGGTACGGGCATCGGGCTGCACGGCCGCCACTGCAGGAAGCTGAAGCACCCGTTCCAGCAGACGGTCAACTCCTCTTGGCGGTGGCTAGAGAGCAGGAACTCCCAAAAGGCGCGGAAGCTCTTGCCCTGATCGGAGTCGGCAATCGCATCGCGCTCTCCCATAATTTCTTCGAGCAGCGCACCCTTGCTGCCTTCCCATAGCGCGATGCGCTCACGCACGCGCCGGTCTAGCTGGCGGAAGTTGTACTCCACCTCGCGAAAATCCGTGAGCAACTCGCGCGCGCCCTGCATGAACTGCTGAAAGCGATCCTTCAACGCCGTATCGTCCAACAGCGGTACATCTCCCGCCATGACCCGTGCGATCTCGGCGTCGATCTCATCGCGCTTTTTGTGCAGGTCAGCAAGGCGCTTGGCTGGATCGGCTTCGGAGCCCTCGCTCATCTGCTTCAGCAGGTCGAATAACGTGAGCAGACGCGATTCGGTGCCAACGAACTGCCGCTCAGAAAGCTGCTCCAGCCATGCGATAGCCTTTTCGGTCGCAGGCGTGAGGTCGAACTGCGCCTCGTCCGTACCAGACTTGTAAAACTTGCGCAGCCAGCCCTTGTCCGGCGACGCCCAGTCGTTCAGATAGTCGAGTGCGGGCTTGGGAAAGGCGGTTTCGCCGAGTTGCAGACGCAAGGCGTACAACTCGTCTTCCAGCGCCTCGGACAGGTCGGCGGCGGCCATCACCCGCACATTGGGCGCCACGAATACGCGGTGCAGAAAGCTCGCCACCAGCGGCGCATGGTCAGAGCGCAGCAGCCGCCAGGCAGGGTGGTGACTGCGCAGGACATCGATGCTGCCGAAGTCCATCGTCATGTCAAACCCAAAAATGGTTCGATCTCATCGCACCGCCTAGCAATAAAAACGCCCAACTGAGACCAGTTGGGCGCTGAATTTTGGTGGAGCGGAGGAGGATCGAACTCCCGACCTTCGCATTGCGAACGCGACGCTCTCCCAGCTGAGCTACCGCCCCAACGATTAAGGCGAATGATAGCCGCTGCGCTGCGCAAATGCAATGCGATCAGGGCCGCCGCCCCACCACGACGACATCACTGCCCACCGGCTGGATGCTGGCGGCAAGACCTGCGGCAGAAAGGGCTTGCGAGATCTCGTCCGGCCGCAGGAAGTGATTCCCTTGTATGTGCTCGGTCAGATTCTGGAAGGCCATGCCGCGGTACGCCGGTTCGCGCAGGAGCAGGCTATCGTCAGGCCAGGCCGGCTCCCAGATCACCACTGCCCCCCCTGGCCGCAATTCTTCATGCAAACGTGCGAACAGTTCACCCCGCTCTTCCCAGACATGGTGCAGCGCCCGATTCATGGCGATGAGATCCGCGGGCTCGGGAAGTTGAAACTGATGAATATCGCCTTCCGCAAAGCGAAGACGCTCGCCCAACCCCTCTGCAGCAGCCAGGGCAGTCGCCTGACGCACATTTTCGGCAAAGCCATCGAGCCCCAGACCGCGCAGCTGCGCACATTTACCCAGTAAGGCCCGCAGATACCAGCCATTTCCGCAGCCCAGGTCCACCGCGAGCCCCTGGCGCGCATTCATTTCCGCAAATATCGGAACGCTGGACACGATTTTTTCTTCAAAAGTGCGCCGGAAATTGTGCTCCAACATACTTCCAAACCACGGCAGAATCGTTTCGCGCTCGGCGAGCACCTTCTCGCCAGGACGCTCACCGGTGCGCATCAAACCCGCTGCCCGCTCAGCCATATGGGCACCCAGAACCGCTCCCACGGCGGCCGCCATTCGGCTATCCGGTCGCTCAGGGCGCATACTGTCGCCATCCTCGCTCAAACGGAAGCCGTCGCCCTCCCGCTCCAGCCAGGAAAAGGCATACGCCGCATCGCACCAGCGCTGCAAATATCCCACGTCCAAGTTCGTTGCCTGGGCCAACTCTGCCGGCGTTGCCCTCTGCAAGCTATGCAAGGCAGAAAACAATCCATTCACCACCCCAATGAAGGCAATATGCAGAGACATCGCCCCCTGCGCGCGGCGGCGCAGCTCTTCCGCTGAAATCATGGCTCGCTCCTTTTTCGATCACACAAGATATTTGATGCCGACGATGGCCAATACAACCAGCGTCGCCCGCAAAAACAGCTTTTGATTAATTCTAAAGTGCAGATGATTCCCGGCCCAGAGCCCAAGCAGAGTTGCTGGCGCTAGGGCCAGAAACCCCAAGGCCAGCGGCCCGGTGAGCAGAGCCAGGAAAAAATACATGAGGCCCCGCACGATATTGTCCGTCAGGGCAATACCCTGAAAGGTCGCGCGAAAGGCGCGCTTGTCGAGGTGGCGCATCTGCAGATAGGCAACGATGGGCGGTCCACCGCCACCATAAAGGCTGCCGATGATCCCGCCAAAGGTACCCAGCGGCACGCCCCAGGGTAAGGACAAACGCGGCAGTCGTTCCGGTTTGAGCAGCGTCGCATAGGCCACATAGCCCAGAATGAAGACTCCCAGAAAGCGCGTCAGATCCTGGGCGTCGCTGTCGGCCAGAATGAAGGCGCCCACGAGAAGCCCCAGCAGGCTCCCTGGCACCAGCCAGCCCAGTTCCGGCCAGCGAATTTCGCGAAAGTCATAGGCACCCAACAGCACCGAACCCAAGAGATCAAGCAGCAGCACCACCGGCACGACTTCCTTGATCGGAAAGAACAGGGTCAGCAACGCCACGGAAATCAGACCGGAACCAAAGCCGATCACCGCGCGCACGTAGAACGCGACAAAGACAATCGCGCCAGCAATGGCCCAAAGGCCTGGGTGTCCCCATAGACTGCTGGCAGCCAAACTGACGGCGGCCGCAGCGCCGACCAGAACCTGCATATCCGTCTCCTAAAAAACCTATTGAAAAATAGAGAAAAACGCCTAAACTCTAAACCATAACTTTAGCATGGAGTGGTACCACCATGGTCCCGGTACAGAAACAGATTCGCAACCATTTGTATTTTTTGCTTTTTGCCATGTTCTGCTGGCTCAGCCTTGGCAATAGCGCACGGGCCGAGGGAATCTCCGCCCTGCCGCCCATCGATGCGCGTTCCTACATCCTCATGAATGCCGAAACGGGGCAAATCCTCGCCGCCAAAAACGCGTACAAGCCCTACGCCATCGCCAGCCTGAGCAAGTTGATGACCCTGTATTTACTGTTTCAGGACATCGATTCGGGACACCTACACCTACACGGCCAATACACTCCCTGCCCAGCGGCGTTGCAAACCGGTGGCTCGTCGATGTTTCTCCGCGCTGGCCTGCCCTTCAGTCTGGCCCAGCTCATCCTCGGCATGACGGTACCCTCGGGCAACGATGCCGCGGTGGAGGCCGCCGTCCTGGTCGGCGGGAACGTGCCCACTTTTGTGCAACAGATGAACCGCAGCGCGCAGAAGCTCGGCATGCTCTCCACCACCTACAACAATCCCGACGGTCTGCCCCACCCCAACAATTTCTCCAGCGCCTACGACCAGGCCGTCCTCACCCGCAACATCCTGCAGCGCTTCCCGCAATACCTGCCCTTTTTCGGCCATAAAAACTTCACCTACGCCGGCATCACCAGTCCCAATCCCAACCTACTGGTGGGGCGCGTACCCTTCGTTACCGGCATGAAGAGCGGCTACACCGATGCCGCCGGTCATTGCCTGGTAGTGACGGGCACCCAGGGAAACATGACCCTGATTGCCGTCGTCCTTGGCGTCCCCTCCTTTACCGATGAAAGCCGTGGCTTCTGGAAGGCCTCCTGGGCGGGGCTCAAGCTGTTGGATTGGGGTTTCGCCCGCACCCTCTGGCTGCCGCAAGCCGCTGGTCTCGAAAACACTGCCGAAGAGCAATGACTCAGTGACCTAAAGCCTCGCCGCTCTCGCCCGGATCGACCGGCTCGGGCGGGCGGCGCAATAGGAGCACCAGCGGAATCAAGACGAGAAAGCTATAAAAGGTCAGAATGAATGCATCCAGCACGCCGCGCATCCCTGCCTGCGGCAACACCACCACATTCCCCAGCACCTGCCACGCACGCGGACTTTCGCCCATACCCATCGCCGCAATGAAGCGATGAAATGCCGGGTTGAAAGGGTTGATATGCCCAGCCATCTGATTCCATCCTATCTGCTTGCCTTGGGTCATTACCGTCGACACAATGGCGATGCCAATACTGCCGCCCAGGGTGCGCATCAGATTGAAGATACCCGAGCCCTCGGCCTGATCCTTTCTGTCGATCGTCGAAAAGGCCAGGGTAAAGAGGGGAATACTGACCAGGCCCAGGCCCAAGCCACGAACGAATGATGGCCAAATCACCCAGCCCATGCTGATGTCGAGATTGTACTTGGTGGTAAACCAACTGCCGATGGCACCGAAGAAGATGCCGACAAGAACAATGTCACGCGGATTCACATTGCGCGCCAGAAGGCGCCCGGCGACGACCATCGCCAGCATAGCACCAATTCCCTGTGGCGCCATGACGAGACCGGTGGTGAAGGCCTCATAATGCAGGAAATCCTCGAGCATGATCGGCAGGATGACCATCGCCCCAAACAAGGCCAGGCCAAAAATTCCGATGCCCGCGCTGCCCAGCGACAGATTGGCGTCCTTCAACAGGCGCAAGTTCACCACCGGATGCTCCACCGACAGCGAGCGCCACACGAAGAACAGTAATCCCAGGGCGGAAACCAGACTCAGGATGATGATGGTGTGCGAACTGAACCAGTCGTCTTCGTTACCCAGGCTGAGCACACCTTGCAACGCCCCAAAACCGATGGCCATGAGCGCAAAACCCAGCCAGTCCACCGGACGTGGATGATCGCTACGCCCGATGTTCGGCACCGTCTGGAGCAGTAAAAATGCGAGAATGCCGAAGGGGATGTTGACGTAAAAGACCCAGCGCCAGCTCAAGGTATCGGTGAGCCAGCCGCCCAGGGTCGGCCCCAGAATCGGACCCAGCATGATGCCCATGCCGAGGATGGCCATGGCCTGACCGCGTTTTCGCGCGGGGTAGGTATGCAGCATGATCGTCTGCCCCACCGGCGCCAGCGACGCGCCAAAGGTACCCTGCAACAAGCGCCACAGCACGATTTCCGGCAGGCTGTGCGCTTGCCCGCAGAGCGCCGAGGCGACCACAAAGCCAGCCACGCTCCACAGCATCACGGTGCGCTGCCCATAGCGCTCCACCAGCAGGCCGGTAAGGGGCAAGAGGATGACGTTAGCGATCATGTAGCTGGTGAGCACCCAGGTAATCTGATCGCTGTTGGCCTGCAGGGAGCCGCGCATATACGTAAGGGCCACGTTGACGATGGTCAGATCGAGCACCTGCATGACCACCGCCAACATCACCGCCACCGTAATGGCCACCACGGAAGTGTTCTCGGATTCGCTCATGGGCCCTCCCCAGATCTTCACAAGTCTACTGACCGATCGGTCGGTATGCAAGACGGGGATGATTGCTCAGCATTCACAAAGGCTATTGCACTGCCCGCCCATTCCGGGTAAAGTTCGCGCTCCTGGTCCCCATCGTCTAGCGGCCTAGGACACCGCCCTTTCACGGCGGTAACGGGGGTTCGAACCCCCCTGGGGACGCCAGTTTGCCTGCAGGTTCCACGCGCTGCTGAAAGCTCAGTCATTATATGAAGCCCCCCATGCTCGTCGTCGGCGGTGCCGGCTATATCGGCTCGCACATGGTCAAGCTGCTCGCGGAAGCCGGGTATCCTGTCACCGTGCTCGACAACCTCAGCACCGGCTTTGCCGACGCCGCCCGCTATGGCGATCTGGTCACGGGTGACCTGGCGGACAGCGCCCTGCTCGACCGCCTCTTTGCCAAACACGCCTTCGCTGCCGTACTCCATTTTGCCGCCCTCAGTCAGGTTGGCGAGTCCGTACAGGTCCCCGACCGCTACTACCGTAACAACGTCGTCAACACCCTCAACCTGCTCGATGCCATGCGTCGCCATGGGGTAGACAAGTTCATTTTCTCGTCTACTGCGGCCATTTTTGGTGAACCGCAATACATCCCCATCGATGAACGGCATCCCGCCCAGCCCATCAATCCCTACGGGCGCTCCAAGCGCATGGTGGAAGAGATGCTGGCCGATCTCGGGCACAGCTACGGGCTGCGTTCGGTTTGCCTGCGCTACTTCAATGCCGCCGGTGCCGATCCCAGCGGCGAACTGGGCGAGCGCCACGACCCCGAAAGTCATCTGATTCCCCTGGTACTCCAGGCCGCCAGTAGCCGGCGGACGCAGATTTCCGTCTTCGGCAACGACTACCAGACCCGCGATGGCACCTGCATCCGCGATTACATCCACGTCTGGGACCTGTGCAGTGCCCATCTCCTGGCTCTGGAGCATCTGCTACAGGATGGCGAAAGCCTCGCCCTCAACCTGGGCAACGGCCAGGGCTTCTCGGTGCAAGAGGTCATCGACAGCGCACGGCGGGTCACCGGCAAAGAAATCCGCGTCCAGGAACAGGCGCGCCGACCCGGCGACCCGGCCATCCTGGTGGCCGACAGCACCCAGGCACGCCAGCTCCTTGGCTGGCAACCGCAATATGCCGATCTCGATACCATCATCGCCCACGCCTGGACCTGGGAGCAGCAGAAAGGCCAGCGCTGGTAGCTGACGGTCAGTGTACGCCCCTGCCCTTGCGGAGAATCGCCGTGGTATCCATTCTATAGGCAAAATTGACCAATTCAATATCAATCTCTAAGATTAAGAATCAATCAGTTATCATCAATAGGTAAGCTCCACGGAACACATTCCGAAAGGAAAATCAACATGGCGCAAACTGGAACCAAAGTTCTAACGGCTCATGTATCGCTGTCGTTCCGTGCCAGTCTTGATATACTTGTATATCGCTTTCAGAACAGGAGCCAAAACATGCTTGCTATCCGACTGCCCGCCGAAGTAGAAAGCCGATTGGAAGCGCTGGCGAAGGCCACCGGGCGCACCAAGACATTCTATGCCCGCGAAGCCATCCTTGAGCATCTAGATGAGCTCGAAGATTTATACCTAGCGGAGCAACGCTTGATGGATATTCGCGCAGGCAAAACCCAAACCGTATCGCTCGAAGAAGTGATGAAACGCTATGGCCTGGGGGATTGAGCTCGATCCTGCCGCCGAGCGCGAGCTGGACAAGCTCGACCAGCAGTTCGCCCGCCGCATCCTCGTTGTACGCATCGGTAACCGCAAGGCCGTCTATCGCAAAGAGATGAAGTAACCGCTCAAGAGCGCTCCGCCTGGGCAATCTGTCGCAGCAGTTCGATGCTCGGCGCAAAGTCGGGCGAAGCCTTGAGGCTCGCGATCAAGGTCTCTTCCGCCGCCTTGGGGTCGTGCGCCAACTGCCACTGATTACGGGGGAATTCAGGCCAAGGAGCGGCAGCCAAAGGATTCGCGTGGGTGAGGAGAGCGTGGGAATTTTCATTACGCGGTGAAGTTCTCCAATAACATTATGCTTCCTTCTCTTTGCGCCTTCATAAAATATCGTCGGTCGGCAGTTACCAGCATCGCTTCGGGATGCAGCAAAGCCAGCGCATGGTACAGGGTGTCAAAAAGATGATGGCCGTATCGGGTTTGACCCGCGCCAGGACCGCGGCCATTTCCGCAGTAAAGTGCGGCGGTTGAATCACTTCCCCAGCACCGGAAAGCGTCTGCTCCAACAAGGCTATGGCCTGAGAGACGTGGTCTTCCTCCGCCCGAAAACGCAAAAACCACTTCAGTGCGACACTGGCATCGATGACCCAGTTCACGGACGGTCACTTTCCCTCACTGCCCGGCACTCGGCCGTACTCAGCATCGGCGCGGATTCGCGACGCTCCAAAATGCGGGCAGCCGCTTGCCGCGCGCGATCCTTACGCTGCGCACGATCCACCGCCTCCCGCATCAAGGCAGCAATGATGGCGCTTTTGTTTTCCTTACGGAAAGTTGCATTGAAAGCAACTTTTACATCATCGGGAACGCTAAAATTCACTGTAGCCATGCAGGGACACCTTTGTTGAAAAGTTCAACAAATACTGTAGGCCGTTTTCTGCTTGGCCGCAACGTAAACGCCGTATCTACGAGCGCTCCGCCTGGGCAATCTGTCGCAGCAGTTCGATGCTCGGCGCAAAATCGGGAGAGGCCTTGAGGCTCACGATCAAGGTCTCTTCCGCCGCCTTGGGGTCGTGCGCCAACTGCCACTGATTACGGGCGATGACCCACTCCAGCAACGCCCGCGGCTCGGGAAAGAGGGGCCGCTGCAGCCCCGCCTGTAAAAAGCGGATGCCCTCCTGCACCTTGCCATGGTCAAAGAAGGCCGTGGTGGTAATTTCGCTGCGTAGGTTAACACTCTCCGGAGTCAGGGCCAGGCCCTTGCGCCAGGCCAGTACCGCGCGGTCCTGCGCCGCCTGCGGCGTCATCCCCAACAAGGTACTGCCGTACTGCCGATACACGGAACCGATGGCGTTATAGACCCCCGCCTGCCGCGGAATCCCTATCAGCGAAGCGTGGTACTGCTGCAGGGCGGCCTCCACCAAGACCCGCCGCTGGGCCGTGGGCATGGCGCTATCCCGGCTGGCGAGGTTGAGGTAGGCATTGCCCATATAGACCCAAGGCTGGGTGGCCTGGGGCCGGGCCACCTCCAGAAAGCGTGCCGCCTTCATCAAAAAGACCGCCCGCGCGTTGGGATTGACAATCAGCGAATTCAGCCAAGCATTGTCACTGAACAGCCCATAAACTGCCGCATCCAGGGCCAGAAACCAGCTCGCCAGCAATACCACCAGCACCATGGCTCCCTGCACAATCTTGGGATGATTGATACCAAGGCGCGGTAGCAGGGGCGCCGTATCCCCCTGCCGGTGGTACAGACGCCACGCCTGCGCCAGAAAGATCCCCGCCAGGATGCTCAGGGGCAGATTGTAGAAAATGAAATTGCCCAAGGCATGGCCGGTGATGGCAAAGACCCCCAGGACCAGCCCCAGGGCCCAATAGCGGTTTTCCTCACTGATCCCCAGGCGCGCCGGACGCACAATCAAGCGATACAGGGCATACATCAAGGCCCCAGCAAAGGCCAGCAGAAAGCCGAGATTAATCAACCCTCCTTCCGCCAAAAACTCGATGAAATCGTTATGGGCATAGGTACCCGCCGACGCCAACTCGCCCGGCAGACGGTAGGCGGGATAGAAGAGGAAATAGCTGCCCAGCCCGGTACCCAGATAGGGATGGCTCAGAAAAATGTGCCAGGTGGCGATCCACATCAGACTGCGGGAGACCGTCGCAATATTGGAAGAAATGTAATGAGGATTGAGTTGCCCCAGGATGTCGTAGCCCTTGGGATAATTCATCAGCAAAAAGGCAATGAGCACCAGGGCCAGAATCACCAGCCAGCGTCCCAGCATCCCCTTCCGGTTGCGAAAGCCCAGCACGGCGAAGGGTAAGGTACAAAACCACGCCAGCAGGCCGCCACGGCTACTGGTACTGAAGTCCGCCAGCAGCACGACGGCAATGGTCACCAGGTAACCCAGGGCCGGCCAGTGAATGTTTCTGGAAAGAAAGCTCCGATCCTTGCCGCTGTCGAGTACAAAGTAGCGGGCGATGAGAGGAAAAAACAGCAGATTCATCCAGGCCGCATAGCTATTGCAATCCATCAGTGGCCCCTGCGGCCGCAACCCCTGCCAGCCTGTGCCCAAGCCTAGCAAATGATAGTATTGCCAAAGCCCGATACCCGTCAGAATCCAGGCACTCGCCACAATCCCCCGCCAGAACCACGGCCAGACCGCCCCGATATCCTTCTCCGACAACATCACCCAAGCCAGAAACCCCAGCGGCACCGAGCCCAGGGTCCAAAAATAGAACCAGCTACTGTAGGGCACATGGCTCCAGAATAGGGTCAGCCAGAACCACAGCAACCACAGCAGCATGAACACCGGCAGGTACCCCCTCGGCCACGGCAGGCCCTCGCGCAGCCGGGGCCAGACGGCAACCGTCGCAAAGACCAGCAGCAGGACGCTACTGATAACGAGCAGCGGGATCAGGGAACCGTTGTAGTACCAGCTGAAAAGATAGGCCAGAATAGAGGAAGCAAGGAGAAGCAACAGGCGAGCAGTCGATTTATGCATGAGATCTTTAGGTCACTCAGGGTGGTCGCCTGGATTCTAGCAGGCTATCCCATCGCGAACATCCACCACAGCGCGCCTCGAACCCAACCTTGACACGCTCTTGCATAGTATCTAGTTGACCGAGCAAGAGCGTTGTAAAAGTGACACAGCGCACTTGACAGAATGGAAAGGGAGATGCCAATATTTGCCGAACTGATTACAAACGAAGGAATACGTTTGCGCTCGTTTCTTAGACGTTGTTGTTGCCCGTCAGTGGCGGGCGTTGACTTTCCTCTCGAGCAATTGCGAGAGGGTGAAATCCGTGGGTACCGCGAGTGTCGGCACGGCGCCGTGCTGGCAAGTAGCCTGATGATATCCATGGTGGGCGTTCTGTTCGGACGCCTTTCGAGGCCTTGAAGTAGCAGTTCATCCTACCTTGTTTAGTGAGGAATCACGCATGAAAAAGCAATCTGTTGTAAAATACAGTCCACTGGTAGCAGCTCTTGCCCTGGCACTGTCGGCACCTGCCGCCATGGCCGCGCTACCAAGTGTCGCCAGCAACCAGCTTCCTGGTAGTTTTTCCAGTAATAACAGTGTTACCTATACTGCTTCTGACTCTACTACCGCGACCATTACGGTCCCCAGCAGTGCCACGATCTTGCAGTGGGGTGGAACTACACAGACCAACACGTTGCCGCTCCTCCCGGTATCAACGCCCAGGCGGGATTCAATGTTGGTTCTGCCGCTAGTTTGACCATTACGGCCGCAACTTCCACCTCGACCACTTTTGGCGTCCTGGTGTCAGATCAGACGGGTAATCCATCTCAGATTTACGGGAAACTCAACGCAAGCGGTGGCGCGGCAGTTTTTGTTGCCAACGGTAATGGTGTTGTCGTGGGTAGCAATGCCACCGTTACCCTGCCCAATGGTGGCGGTTTCATTGGCGAGAATGTGACTATGGGCACCACTGGCACAAGTGCCGGTGTGATTACTAGTGGTACGGAGACTGGTGCAGTCACCATCAATGGCACGGTGTCCAACTCTAGTGGCTTCCTGCTAATAGCGGGTAATGGCAATGTAAATGTGGGCGGAAACCTCACCAATGCTAGCTCCGTCAGCGTTGTGGCTGGGTTTTCCTTCACGGCTAGCTCTACTACTGTTGCGCCCCTCATCGGATCGCAGTATGTCAGCAACAGCTCGGCTGTAGTCAATCTTTCTGCGAATGGCGTAACGGCCGCGGTAAACGCTGCCGGCAACGTGAACCTGACTGGCTCTGACATTGATGTCACTTCCGGGCAGATCAACGGTGCCCTCGTCAACAACGGCTCGGCTACCGTATCTGCCACATTAGGCGGGGCCCTGACCAACAATGGGGATTTGACGCTCACCACTACCGCTGCCAGTGGCGCCGTGACCAACAATGGCACAATGACCCTTGGTAGTCTCTCAGCCGCCAGCATCACCAACAGCGGTACGATGAGCATTACTACTGGCTTCAATCTGACTGCTACGGCCGGGAAAATTGTCAACAATGGATCGATAAGCGCTGGGGCGAACAACGCGACCTTTACCGCTACCGCCGCTGCCAGCTCGGGTGCAGGCATTGTCAATGCGGGTACCATCACCGCTGGCAGCCTGACCCTCCGCGCTAGTTCGGGAGACGTACTGAACTCCGGCACCATTTCTCTAACGGGCACTGATGCGCTTACGATGTCGGCAGCGACGGGCAATGTGACCTTGAATGGCTCGGTATTGATTGGCACCAGTGCCCCGTCCTCCAATACCCCTCTTACCAGCGTGTCTCTCACAGCGAGCGGCGGTAACGTTAGCTTGGGCAGCAACCTGCTCTATGTCACATCTACCGACCTCTCCGGTGACAGCGTCACCATTACTAACGGTGGCGTAATCGGGACAGGGACAGTTACCGCCGCGGCAGCAAAGGGCAATGTCGGTCTGTACCAAGGAACCACGCTGGCGGGCTCTACAGTTGATGTGAGCGCCGCTGGCAACCTCGTCCTTGCGGGCAACATTGGTGACAGCAGCACGGACACCATTAACGTCACTGCCGGCAATATCTATGCCGGCGCGCACGCAGTTGGCGGCTTCAATGTTTCTTCTGCTGACGCTAGGGTGGCATTGACTGTTGCTGGCAACGTAGTGAACCAAAACGGCGTTACTTCGGCAGTCATCAACTACCAGAAGGCCATCCCCATCAACGTAGCCTCCTCCGGAACCGTAACCTTGGCAGTTGATCCGACCAGCGCTGGTACGGCCAAGCAGTACATGAACCTGGCAGTGAATGGTAACGTCACTGTATCTTCCACCACGACTGGCCCCATTTCGGTGGGTACAGCCAATGGTAATGTCATCGCCAACTATCCGTGGGGTGGCTTCACCCTTCAGGCTACCGGTAATATCACTACCGGTCAGGCTACCGGTAATATCGCTACCGGTAACTTCTACTACCCCGGTCAGCTCTTCTTTGCCAACGTCCAGCAGGTTGGAGGTAGCAGCTTTGCGCTGAGCAACACCGGTACCATCACCGTGGACGGGATTCTCTCCAACGCGGTTACCAGTAATCTGACGGGTATGGGCGGCATGGCCTTCCTGACCAACCAAAAACTTGGCGAGGTGGGAACAACCGTAATCACCAACACCAACGCCTGGATCAATTTCCCGGGCGGTAGCGGTGCCTACTTGGCCAATTACTACAATGCCGAAAATTCTACCAGTAATCGGTTCTATGGCCTGAAGTATGCCAATGGCAGCTTCACGACCCAACTGGCGGGTGGTACCAATACGGCAAACAAGTTCAATAGTGTGACCTTGCCGTAAACAATCGCTGTTTTTGTAGCTTACAGGGGGCGAAAGCCCCCTTTTTTTTGAGAAGGAGAAATGGTGATGCTTGCCGGTTCAGGCCCGGATTTTGTCGCGACCGATCCGCACGTGTGGGATCTGGCGCGCAATTCTTTTTATCTGCCCCATTTACATCTGCATTATCTTGCAACTCCCAAAGCCGCCTGTACCAGCTGGAAATGGTGGGTGGCAGCCCTACTGGAGCTCAGCCCCCCCCAGGACAACAGCCATTGGGCCTGCCTGGAGGCCAGTCCGGACCTCATGGTGCATCAATGGATTGGCGCAGCAGCGCCGCTCGTACAAAATTTCGATCTGCAGGCGCTCTCCCGGGCCTGTTCCGATCCTCAGGTATATCGCTTCGCTCTAGTTCGCAATCCTTTTACCCGCATTTTTTCTGCCTGGTCTTCCAAGATTCTGCTGCAGGAGCGCGGACAGATACCCGATGACCTTTGTGCCGCCGCGCAGGCCCTGCCCAAGACCGATGGCGAAGTAGCCGCCGCCTTCGAAGCCTTTGTGGAGGACATCTCCCTACGGGACCTGCAGCAAGGCTGGCGAAATGTTCACTGGATGCCGCAGTCTTTGTGGCTCGACTTCTTCCAAACCCACTACGACGCGATATTTCCTCTGGAAGATATGGCAAAGGCCCAAAACGAAGTGGCCCAACGACTGGCAGCGCAGGGCCGTAACTTTCCCCCTCTTGGGCACTTTCATGAGACGGTCCTCCCCTATCAGCGCCGTTTTTTGACGGCGCGCACAATACAGTTGATCCAGGAACTCTACGCCGAAGATTTTGCACGCTTTGCCTATGATCCCGAGCAGGTACCAATGGGTAGCGATTTGGCCCCGGCGTATATCGAAGGTATCTTATCGACAGTGCCGCAAGTGCGGGCTCGACATGAACGGATCTCCCAAATGCATCGCGCCTTTCAAAACGAATATAATGCCCATCAAGAGCTTCAGAAATGCTATTTTCCCCTGCTGAGCAAAAATAAAAATCTGCAAAAGGAATTCGATGATCTTCTTGCACGGTTCCAGCACCAGACTGCGGAGTTTGATACTGTTCGCATGCAACTCACGGAATTGACCTCCTCTCGCTCTTGGCGTTGGACTGCCCCCATACGGCATTTGCGTGCCCGGCTACGCAGACAGTAAGCCGGCGTGCTCCACAGCGAAGAAATCATCATGAAAGTACTGTTTGTCTCACCAGAAAGCCCGCTGCTCGAACAAACGGGCGGTATTGCCACCTATATAGCCCAAGCCATGGACGCGCTGCTGCAGGCCGGACACGAAGTTGCCTTGCTTTCCTGGGCCTGGGAGCGCGAACTGGATAGTCTGGATGAAAGATGGAAATATCGCTTGGGGTCAAATCTGTACTGGATCCCGATCCGCACAGAGAATATCGAAAAATACCCCGGATTCTCCTACGATCAGTGCGTAGCGGAGACATTGCTACTCCTACTGAAGGAGGCAATCACGCGCTTTCGCCCCGATCTGATCGAGAGCACCGATTATACCGCCCCGCTGCACGCGGCACTCGAACAAAGTCGAGCAGGCCTGTGGCAGGCTCCATGCCCTATCCGGGTGTTCCATCATGGCCTGAGCATGGACGTATGGCATGCCGATGCGAACTGGCCCTCCGACATTCGCACCCTGGAGGACTTCAACCGCGAATACTGTCAGCTGCACTGGGCAGACACGGTGGTGTATCCATCGGATCGAGCCGGGCGTCGCCTGCACGATCTGGGCATAGCAGAGCAGGTCCGGCGTAAGGTACCGGAGCCCTATCGCTTTCCGCAAATCGGTCATCATCCATCGAGCGGCGCTTTGCGGCACTTTGCTTCGGTAGGTACCTTCAAGTTTGGCAAGGGGGCGGACGCCTTTCTTTTTTTCCTGAATCAGCTCATGGGCACGGCCTACGAGCCACAGCAGGTGTCAATCATCGGCGGCACGAGTCCCTCCACATTTAAGGATGAAAATTTTTGGGAAAGGTATCTCCGGGTAATGCCGCCAGAGCTGTTAGACAGAACCAGGTACACGGGTTCCTACGAGAGGAAGGATCTCTCTTCTCTCCTTGGCGGTGTGAGCTATGCCGTCAACTTATCGACGGAGGAGACTTTTGGCTACACCACGGTAGAAGTGATCGCCCACGGGGTGATACCCATTGTCGTCGCGGGGTCGGCCATGGCCGAATTTTTCCCCAACGAATTGCAGGAGGGTATCCTGTCGAGTCCTTATCCCACTCAGGAAGAAATTCTGCGGGTATTAGCATTTTGGGAGGACGCCAGAGATGCCAAACGGGAACGCCTCAAATTCCACGTGTGGGACATTACCAGACCTGACCGCTATGTTCGCTCCCTGGAAGAATACATAACAAGCGACATTCCGGTCCGCTCTCGTTCCAGCGTGCGCCCTTCCTCCCGCTCACTTACCGAAGAAGAAAGCATCGCTGTCCTGATACCTCATCACAACGATCTCGATCGTCTGGATGAGGCTCTAGTCTCAGTCTACAACCAAACCAGAAAGCCAGATCAGGTTCTTCTCCTGGACGACGGCAGCACCGATCCCAGATCTGTCGCGCATTTCGCCGCCCTGCGTGAACGCTATCCCGACTTGCAATGCTTGCATCAAGGTAACCTAGGGCTTTGTTCTGCACGCAATACCCTGCTTTCCCATTGCACTACCCACTGGGCAGTTTTTCTTGACTCAGATGATCTTCTCGCACCGGAATTTCTGGCTGCCTGTCTTTCGGCAGTGGAGCACGCAAATGCAGATGCCGTAATTCCCAGAAGAAAAAATTTTTCCGCATCTGACGAGCTGTATGGCAATACCAATATCCATACGCCATTTCACTGGGTATACAACCACTACCGCATGACGGCCCTGATAAAAACCGCGTGCCTTCGCGACATTGGATTTCGTCCGGCGATTCGTAACGGAGAGGCGGATGATTGGCTGTTCTGGCTGCAATTCAGTCTGCGCGGGTACCAGGCCATTACCTTACCGCAGCCACTTTTTCACTATCGCTTCCGTAAGGGAAGCATGTCTTGGCCCTGGTCCAAGGGACAAGCACTACGTACGCAAGAGTCGATAGTCGAGTTATTGGCAGAGGCAATTTCTGAAACCAGCCATAATCAGCAGACTCCACGGCTTGCACAGTTGGGACTCTACTATCGCTCGCGTACCGAAGCAGTAACCCAGTTTGATTTATATCATCCACGGCCACAACACGATGAAAACCACGGATAGCAGCAGCCGGGCCTTTTTTCTTTCTTGCATGATCGGTATTGTCAACTATGATCCCTTTCCATGACTATTATCTTTGGCGGCAATGGCAACGCGTACGCCGCATCGTTGCAGACGCCCCGAATATGCAACAGGACTCCTCTTATGTAGAGGCAGTGAAGATTATCAAAGAGATGGCCGTCCAGCCCACTACTGAGCTACAGGACGCCAAGACTCAGATAGCTTCCAGCCAACTCGACTTGGAGCCTCTGCGCGTATACGTCGACCAATCGATAGAGCCATCCTTAAGTATCCGCCGCTATTTTGACTTTCTCGCACCGCAGCTCACTGCCCTGGGAGTGATCTGGGGCAGCGATCGAAGCACAGCCGACTTGGAATGGAATCCCTATGGGGGATGGACCGCTCCTCCCCCTCCTGCGAACGGCAACCTTCCCTATCTATGTACCTTTCATGGGGCAAAAGGCTGGTTTGTAGATTGGGACTGGGACTATCCCGATCGGGATTCCGCCTTACAGCTACAACCTTATGTAATGCGGCAGTTTCAGTCGTGGCGAGAGCGGATCGATAGTGTCGACGCATTCATTGTGCCGAGTTTCTATGCCGGCGCCGAACTATGCGAGTCTCTGGGCTGTCCCGAAGATCTGATCAGCGTGATCCATCATGGTCTCGACCACACGGTATATCTGCCAGACGGACAGAAAAAAGAGAGCGTCGGCTTTTTACATGTCGTCGCGCACTGGCGCGCGATCAAAAATATCGAACGAATCATTGCCGCTCATCAAGCCAGCAAGAGCCCGATTCCTTTGACGATCATTGCCCATAACTGGAGTCCAGACAAACTGCCACCGCTGGTGAATCACGTGCAAGGCCCTCTCACTCCACAGGATCTGGCGTCGTATTATCGCGGCGCTACTGCACTGGTTTTCGCGACCTTATCAGAAACTTTTGGGTTACCCGTTGTCGAAGCCATGGCCTGTGGCTGCCCGGTCATTACGTCCAACAACAGTGCCATGAGAGAACTCTTTGAAGGTTCGGCAATTACCGTTGATCCATTTAGCGAACAAGACATAGCCCAAGCCATGCGCAAGATAACTACTACCGAGCTTGCGACAACCTATCGGGAGCGTGGCATTCTGCGGGCCCGCAGTTTTACCTGGGAGCGTAGTGCCAGGGCGCACCTTCGTCTGTTCCGGAGACTACACCAAGAGCACAAGGCGAGACAAAACCCGGGCCAGGAAAAATCCATTGGACGCTGGTGGAAAAAGCTACGACATTAGTGCTTCGGATTTGCTTCCAGCCAACGCAAAGCTTTCGCTGTGTATCGGGGTATTATCTCGCTCTTGGGCTCGTTGTACGTACCACCGGACGGATTGTATTGCAAAACAGGAGCCGTTTTCTGGCTATCATTCCGCAGCACAATGGCATCGGCACCCAAAGCGGCGGCCTTTTTTTCCAATGCGGCCAACACCTGGGATGACGGCGTTCCTGCAGGGCCTTCGGCCGCGAGCTTGGCAATAACGATGAATGGGCGATTATCAGGGACTTTCGAGAAGACTTGGACAGTGGTACTAGGAGAAAAATGCAGCCGGCTGACGCTCTGGACACTGACTTGCGTTTCGGAAGCGCATCCACTCAGCACCAAAGGCAAAGCAATTGCGATATGGTACATCCAATGTTTCCTGGCCATGACTACCTCGAAATATGGACCTGATACTTGCCCCAGAGTTTTTGAATATAGGCCTGCTTCTCTTGCTCTTCAAGCTGCTTTTTCAGTGAGGCCTCGACATCCTGCAGGGGTAGGATCTGAGCCCTCCTTTTGCCAAGCAGTTGTACTAGACCCCACCCAGAAGGCAAGTTTATAGGACCAACCACAGATCCTATGGACGCCTTTTCGAGTTGCTGGAGGATCGGGGCATCCAACCCGGTATCATTTACCCAACCCAATTCTCCGCCCAACGCGGCATTAGGGCCATCGCTACCGGCAGCCAACTGCGAAAAGCTCGCTCCCTTGCGCAGATCATCCATCATCGCATGCGCTTTCTGGTAGCTGGGCACGATGATCTCGCGGATGCGATACTGCCATTTCGGCGCAGCACGCACCAGCTCCTGATATTTCTTTTCTATGTCCTGCTGCGCAACCGGGTGCCGCTCGACATATTCATCCAACACTTCTTGCATCAAAAGCTGGTTTCTGTAATTTTTTACCTGTTCGCTGATTTTCTTATTTTTCTGTACATCCATCTTCTGCGCTTGATCAAGAAGGATTTTCTCATTGATAAATGATTTCAATGCATTCGCCAGAATCCCGAGGTCGCGGTCCACCTCAGGATATTTAGCAGCAACCTGTTTGTATGTAATCGCTTCACCACCCACGGTGGCCAATACCTGTGCCTGAGCACAGTCGGCAGGACCAGCCAGCACAAAAAAACTAAGAAATGATAATAAACGAATGTTCTTCATAAGATCAGCCTGTCAGAATGTTTGCGTAAACAGAAAATAGGCATCGATTCGGCTATTACGCACGGCAGCCAGTTCGGAGGAAGAAAATCCATTATGACCGACAGGTATCGCGGTCATGGCGTTGATGGACGTACCCCAGGGACTGGATAACGTGACCCCCAATCCTATGTCTGAGAGGCTTTTCCAGGGTCTTTGTCCGGGGGAGAGATAATGATCGGTAACTGCGACATCCTCGCCAAACAGAGAACCCGTAGCCGTGAATTTCCCCAAACGAACGGAAGGTGCCTGCACGCTGATTCGTCCGGCATAGCCTGAATCGCCCTGTATAACTCCTGGCGTATATGCCGACAGGTTGCCAAACCCGCCAACTACATACTGATTATTGGCCGGCATGGTCTGATTTGACCATTGGCCACTGGCACTACCTTGCAAGGAGAAACCCAGGGGTAAGCTCTGCATCGCATTGATTTGTAATGTCAGGTACGTGAATTTTGGGCTGGGTGCTCCAAGGGAGTCAATGAAACTCCCATGATAACCACTGACTCCATGATTAATTGTCGCGGCCAACGCCAGATTACCAGCACGCTGAAAGAGCTGATACTGATGATTCACATTAGCGCCAAAGGTGTAATACTGATAATTCTGGTCACTCAAGGTATACAATCCATCCAAAACTGTTTCCTTGTAATCAGAAAAGGTGTATGCCTCATTTACTGAAATTCTATTTGTAGTATTGGCAAACAACAATTGCGAGCCGGTCAATGAAGTAATGGCAACATTGCCCGTAAAGTAATATGGCGCCGTCACTTCTCCTAAACGATAGTGCGTCCATTGTTGGCTAGCACCATAAATGCCCCATGGAGTGATCACGCTAAAGCCGAGAGTACCGTTATAGTAGGTACTACCTTTACTTTTCTCGCTCAGCCCAGAAATTCCATAATTGAATCCTCCGCTGAGCAGTATTCCGTGACCTGGCTGCAAGGAGAGATTCAGACCAGAAATGTAGCTGGATGTATATCTGCTGCCATAGTTACCAAAGGTGACCGAGCCATTCAGAGGATAAAAATTTGGGTTTGGCCGCTGCTGTACAGATAGGTTCGTACCCCCAGGATTACTGGATGGCGAGAAGCCGACATTCATTTGCATCCCATTGCGAGAGCTGTATGCGTCCGCAAGAATGTTTCTGCGGATCATTTGCGATGCAGTGAGATCTTGCCCCTCCAGTCCGGCATAAAAAGGAGCCAGATCGGAGCTAACGTCCTTTTGTATAATCTGACCTTGCACGACGTAGATATGGACATCATTATGATCAACCTTTGCCCGGGCGACCACTAGAAAATATCCCCGTTCACGGTAAGCCGTGATAAGCCGGCGCAACGCTTCCTTAGGTGTCCGGGATGTGTTGATGATGTTCGTAATGACATCAGGCTCAAGCAAGGTATTACCCGTAATGAGATAGCGGATGCCATGACTGCGGACAAGCAGCGGGTTCTGCCCGTACTGTGGTGCCGGCAACTGGATAAGGCTGGAAGGATGAACGGTGGGCTGCTGGAAAATCAAGGCAGGCCCCCTTCCTGTTGCTGCGCCTGCTTTTTCTGCCAGACTTCCAAATATAGGGCCTCTAGATCCCGAACGAGACTTGCCGTGTCAAAGACGGGCAGGCTTTCTCGATGCGCACGAAGGTGTTCTCGCCACCGGTGTAATCTTGAGGGGTCGCGGGCGACTGCGATAGCCGTATCCTGGTAGCTTTCCCAATCTCCCAAAATGCAGTCTGCCAAACCAGCAGAGTCCAGCAGGCTGGCACAAACCCGCGCAGAAAATGTCTCGCCTGGCACGGTGAGAATCGGGACACCAGCCCATAGCGCATCTGTCGCGGTGGTATGAGCATTGTAGTACTCAGTGTCGAGAAAGAGATCAGCCACCTGCATACGCTGCAAGTGTTCTTCACGCGGTAGCTGTGGACCCAAGATGATACGACTGGGATCTATCCCGTGCTGCTGGGCGGTCTCTTTCAGATGCCTATCCACCAAGGAGCCACTGGCATAAGTCCAGAACACACTGTTGGGTACAGCCTTGAGTATGTTCATCCAGAGCGAAAAAACCCGCGGCGTGAATTTGTAGGCCGTATTGAAACAACAATACACAAAACCCTCGGTGGGAAGGCCGAGTGAGGCGCGGTCCGGAGAGCCACGAAGATCTACCTCACGAACGCTATTGATTTGGTAGCTGTTGGGTAGCCGCAGAACTACCTCGGAAAAGGCCTCTGCATGAGACTCCGGAGTAACCCACTTATCGCCAATGATGTAATCGACAAAATCAGCGCCAGTGGTACCCGGGTAGCCAAGATAGTTGATCTGAACGGGCGCAGGACGTCGTGCAAGAACACCCAACCGATTGTCAGAAGTGTGACCCATCAAGTCCACCAGAATCTGGATACCATCGCTGGCAATCTGGCCTGCGATACTCTCTTCGGACCACCCACGCATTTCCACGAAATGCTCGGCAGCCCCCCGAATACGATGACGATAAACGCTGCTATCATCTACGCCCCAGCTATAGACGAACACCTCAAACCGCTCTCGATCGTGCAGACCGTAAAGCATCAACGTATTGTGGGCGTTGGGATGATTGCGCACATCCGCAATCATGTAACCGATACGCAGCCGTCCTTCCTGAAATGCTTTCTCTGTATACCGGTTATTCTTGTCCAACGGAATCAAACTCGCGCTATTGGCGCGAGCAATGGCCAGTTGCTGAAGACCATTGCAAGGAATGTAGAGCGAAGTAAAGGCGCGAACAACCGGTTGTTGACGTTCGTCGATACAGCGCTGCACATAGTCTACCAACCGCTGTTCTAGAATTGCGATATCATCTCGCCAATCGCACGCACGCCGACGAGCTTCCACCAATCCATCGAGCGCTTGCATAGCGTCGGGCTTTAAAGCAATAGCTTTCTCATAGGCTGAAATCGATTGCGGAAGTCGGCCAAGAGCAAAATTTACGGCACCCGATGCACTCCAGCCATCCGCAAATTCTGGCCACTTGCTGGTGAGCCTTTCCAACACCTCCATAGCGGCTTCCGTGTGACCCGAGAGCATGAGAGCTGTCGCGAGGAAATGGTGCACAACCGGATTTTCGGGAGCATTTGCCGCGGCAAGTTGATATTGCGGAATCGCGGCAGACCACCCATCTTTGAGGCGCACGGCCTGCGCAAGTCCAAAGCGGGCGGTGGGATGAGAAGGGTGCAACAACAGGCATTTCTCGTAATTTTGTATCGCTTCAGGGAGCTGTAGCGCACTCAGCTCAGCCTCGGCGAGGTTGAAAAATGCCTCAGGGTTCTGCGGTGAAAGTTCCAGCGCGCGCCGCAGGGCTGAAAGGGCGTCCTCTCTACGCCCGCGCAAGAGGAGCAAACGGCCCCAACTGTTCTGAAACGCAGTTGACTCTGGTTGGCGCTCAATAACACCCCGTAACAGCTGTTCGGCCTCATCCAACCTACCCTGCTGACAGCGGATCACACCAAGAAGATGCATGGCGTCCAAATGGCTGGGGTCGACACGCAGTATGCTGGTGTACAATTCTTCCGCAGATTGAACGCCTCCCTGACGATGGTAGGCGAGCGCAATCTGAAGAGCTTCCGCTAGTGACACCTGTCTGGAAGCAGAAGCCCGCTGCTCATTGTGGGTGGAACCTTCACTCATTCATTAGCCCTCGGAAAACGCTGTAGTTCGATTCTCTGGAGCATGGTAGCCTAGCAAACCCCGCCCGAAAGCCGCAGACTATATCATCCCGGGATGCCGATCGGAAGGGTCAGCCGCCAACAAGTACGTCGAATGCACACCTAACGATCTATTTGACACCTGCGCTGATCCTACCCAAAGCTCCTCGCCGCTGGCGCGAACCGTGAGCATACCCACCGGCCCAAGGGAAAGAAAAAGAAGTGGCGGTGTAGAAAGAAAGCAGTAGCGCAAGCCAAGCGCCATGGACAAACCGTTGACGGGAGCTTTCACGTAGGCAAGAATGCGCTACTCACATCATCGCAATCCTGACATGGCGCCCAAATGTCTTACGCTTCCACAAAGAAAACAGGCATTAACAGATATTGGCAATATCGTGATCTAGTGGCCAATCTTGTTCGAAAAGATTTAACGGTCCGCTATCAAGGCGCAATGCTTGGCTTCCTTTGGTCCCTAGGCAACCCTCTTTCCTTGATACTGCTTTATGACTTTGTGTTCACCCACGTGTTCCGCAGTAACTTGCCTAATTATATTTTATATTTGGTAATAGGCGTATTACACTATAATCTTTTTACTCAGGCAATAAGCCAAAGCTGCGAAAGCCTGATCGGCGCCACGGAGCTACTGCAGAAAATATATTTTCCACGAATCTTAATACCAACATCAACCTTACTCTTCAACTTGACCCTATGGATAGTCGCGATCGCAATCCTAATGATTCTATATCCGTTTCTTGGAGGACACTATCGCTGGATTCTTTTGCTGTATCCGTTTGCCCTGATACTTTACGTCGCCTTTATTTGGGGCTTAGTTCTGCTCTTTTCTGTGCTCCAGGTAGAATTCAGAGATCTTAAACATCTGACAGAAATTGCACTAATGTTTGGTTTCTGGTTCACTCCCATTGGATACGATATAAACTCACTACACAGCTCGACAAAGACACTTATTGAGCTAAACCCTCTTACCCAATTTATGGACATATTTCATTCATTGCTTTACCTCAACGCCATGCCGTCACTGAACCATATCATACTTGCCGCCTTATGGGCCGTCGCGGCGGTAGCCATAGGCACATTTATGTTTCATAGAAAGGCACGCCACCTCGTGGAGGACCTGTAAAACCATGGAACCCGCAGTTGTAGTTGATAACGTTACCAAGGATTTCATCCTCCGTCACAATCGCAATACCGGTATCAAGAGCCGATTTTTATCGCTTTTTTATCGCAATAAAAAGGAGCGTAAAGAAAAGTTTACCGCAGTCAGCAACGTTAGTTTTACCTTATCACAGGGCGAATCCCTGGGACTTATTGGCCATAATGGATCCGGCAAAAGTACTCTACTGCAGGTAATCGCTGGGATTATGCTTCCAACGAAAGGAACGATAACTACAAGAGGCCTGATTGCGCCACTAATTCAGTTAGGGGTAGGTTTCAACGGTGAGCTAACTGGTTACCAGAATATTTTTTTAAATGCCAGCCTGTTTGGATTCACAAACCGTCAAACCCTAGGCCTAACGAAAACTATTATTGAATTTTCAGAACTTGGAGCATTTATTGACACGCCACTCAAAAACTATTCCTCGGGAATGCAAATGCGGTTGGGTTTTTCCATAGCAGTGCATATTAATCCTCACATTATGCTGGCAGACGAAATTTTGGCAGTTGGTGACCATGATTTTCAGATTCGATGCCTTGATAAAATTGAACAACTCAGACGCAATGGTATGGCGTTGATATTGGTTACACACAACACACAGCAAGTGAAACAGTTCTGTGATAAATATATTCGTCTTGATCGGGGCAAGATCGTGGCAAGCGGAAGCTCTTCTGAATTGTAATTGTCCATTCGTTCAACAACGTTCATGTTCCTAGCAACCTACACCCTGAAACAAACCTAAGGTATGAGATGCGAATTTTAATTGTAACTCCCGATATCGACGGACCGATACGAAATGGTGGTATCGGAACCGCATTCAGCAATCTCGCGTACTGGGCCAAATCAGCAGGACACGAAATATCAATTAGTTATGCTCTTGGTCATTATAGCGAGAACGGCCCCATCGATCGGTGGATAACACACTACACACAAGCGGGTGTGCCATTTTACCCAGTCCACGAACGTAATGAGGCAGATGATCCGGAGATAGACGCAAGAGTATATCGAAGACGAGCGTGGGCGGTACATCAGTGGCTACTGCGTCGCGAGAGGGACTGGGATATGGTGATCTTTCCTGAGTGGATGGGGTTAGCGTTTTACGTCGCCCTCAGCAAACACCAAGGTCTTGCTTATCAAAACCTGGCCATCGTCGTCAATACACATAGCCCGGAGTCATGGGCAATGGAAGGCAACTTCTCCTTGCCACATTCCATTGACGACGTTGAACGAGATTTCATGGAAAGGGAAACAATCCGTCTTGCTGATTGGATCATTAGCCCAAGTCAGTACTTGCTCGAATGGATGCGTAGTCGTCACTGGGAAATGCCTGAACTATCAAGACAACGCGTAATTCCGAATATCGAGTCAACATTCGTCTCTAATCCAGACAAAGTTGCCGAAATCAATCCCACAAACAACGTCATTTTTTTTGGACGCCTTGAAATTCGCAAGGGGCTCAAGCTCTTTTGTGATGCCATTGATCGATTACCGGAACAGATACGTTACAGCATTAGAAAAATTAAATTTTTAGGGAAACCTGTCTCATCAAACGGTTTTGATAGCATAGCGTACATTAATCAGCGTTCAGCAGATTGGGGCGTTGATATAGCCATCTTGATAGACCGCGATCGAACTCGGGCTGTACGAGAACTTCAAAATCAAGGAACTTTGGTTGTAATTCCGTCGCTCGTTGAAAATTCTCCTTATACTGTTTTAGAATGCCTAAGAAATCAGGTTCGCTTCATCGCATCTAATGTTGGCGGCATACCTGAGCTTGTGGCAGAAACCGACCATAAGGACACTCTATTCACCCCGACGCCCGGCAATCTTGCTGAAACGCTACAACGCCACCTGCAACAAAACATCGGACCGGCTCGACCATCATTCACAGAATCTTTTGCGCGCCAACAATGGCGGGACTTTTTTTCGAGCGCTAATTTAAAATCATCATCGACAACGCCCAAAACGAATTTAACTCCATTGGTTAGCATCTGCCTCGTCCACCATAAAAGACCAACCTATTTGCTTCAAGCGATCGAATCTTTACGCAGGCAAACATACAAAAATTTTGAGGTTATTTTAGTCGACGATGGGAGTGATGACCCTGCCTCGATCTCGTTATTAGAGGAGCTTCGGAAGGAGTTTCTGGCTCTAGGATGGAAATTAATTCAACAGAAAAATAGTTATCTAGGCGCGGCGCGGAATCGGGCTGCTGCCTCGGCGAAAGGAGACTACATCATTTTCATGGATGATGATAATATTGCCTTTCCCAACATGGTCGAGACTTTTGTTCGAGCAGCACTTTCCAGCAATGCAGATGTGCTTACCAGTGTAATGATGTTATTTTCTGGAGATGATTATCCCGATAAGACAGGGCCAATCTGGGTTACTCTTGGAGGGTGCCTTGGCTGTGGAATATTTGAAAATCTTTACGGCGACGCACAGTCTATCTGGAGAAAGGATAGTTTCGATAAAATTTCTGGATTTACGGTAGATTATGGCTTAGGTCACGAAGATTGGGAGCTATTCTCAAACGCACTGCTTTCTGGCCTGAAGTTGGAGCTCGTGCCCGAACCTTTGTATTGGTATCGAGTCAACCCTCACGGCATGTTGCGCTCTGGCGATGCCATCGCTAATTCTTCCAGAAGCATTAGACCATTTCTGAAGGAGAATCCTCACGGTTTAGGTATGGCTTTGGCATACGCCCTCTCTCTTAACTTGCCTCAGAGTCCGGCCACAACTAAGAGACGCATTACTTTTTTTTCTATATTTAAATCCATACCAAGGTTAGTACGAGGTGGACTCAACCCAACTCGGCGCTCGCAATTTATCGGAGTTCTCCGCAGTCGCGGTTTCAAGGAGGCAATGAAACGCGCTATCTATAAATCTTCGTAATATGATTATCTGCTGCGAGATAGATGTTTCTCTTGGAAAGATACTTTTATCGTCTTACTTCATGGCGTTGTCGATTAGCGTGGACCTCGGGGCTACTATAAAATAATGAGACTAATTATTTTATGCGTTAGCGACCGCTTTTTCCTTTCCCATTTTTTGGATAGGGCAGAGCATGCGCAAGGCGCCGGCTATCGGGTAACGGTAGTTACGCCGGAAACCGGTTATGCTGACCAGATCCGGCAGTTCGGTTTTGATTTTCATTCCCTGGATTTATCGCGCCACAATATCAATCCCCTGCCGGAGCTACGGAGCATACTCCAGCTTCGTACGATTTACCGTGCGCAGCGCCCGGACCTGGTCTGGCAGATTGGCATCAAGCCCATTGTGCTGGGTACGCTGGCAGTAATTTTGGGCACGCCGGGCAGCAAGATTGTCAATGCGCCGGTTGGCCTAGGGTATGTCTTTGCCGGCGAGGATTGGAAGGCACGGCTGATTCGTCCTTTGCTGCGGCAGGCCCTCCGGCGTTTGCTGAATCCTCGCGGTAGCGTGGTCGTGTTCGAGAACCAGGAGGATCTCCACGAGCTCGAAAAAATGGGGGCGCTACGGAAGGGCAGCGGCATCGTCATCAAAGGCGCAGGGGTAGATCTACAGCAATTTCCGCTACGCCCTGAGCCTGTGGATGCTACACTAACCGTTCTTTTGGCAGCCCGCATGATCGAGGAAAAGGGCATCCGCGTTTATGTAGAAGCCGCCCGCATGTCGCGGGAGCGTGGGCGCCCGTATCGCTTTCTCCTCGCGGGTGGCGTGGATCACGAACACTCTGCGGCAATTCCAGAAGCGGACTTGCAGGCATGGAGCGAACAGGGTGTGGTCGAGTGGCTGGGAGATCAGCGGGATATGAGCTCCCTCCTGGGGCATTGTCACCTGTTCTGCCTACCCACCTGGCATCGGGAAGGCATTCCTAAGGTGTTGCTCGAAGCGATGGCAACGGGGCGAGCCATCGTGACCACGGATGTGGTGGGCTGTCGGGAGCTCATCCAGCACGAAGAAAATGGCTGGCTCGTGCCGCCGAAGGATCCTGTCGCCCTGGCCGACGCGATCGAACATCTGCTGGAGCATCCGCAGCTACGCAGGCGGCTGGCCAGCGCAGCACACAAAGACGCGGAGCGGGAGTATGCGTCGGAGATCGTTTGCCGGAAGACCTTGCGGATTTTCAAAAGTCTGGTACCGGTACCCAAAAAAACCAGTAGCCATGAGCAAAAGCGACTCGCCCGCCACCATTCTGGCATACCGGATGGAAAGATTTTATGTATAATCCCCAGTTATAACGGCTGTCTCGACCTACAGCGACTGCTCGACTCCTTGGCCATACAGGACCTGCCCCATGAGGTATTGATCATCGACTCGAGTTCCACGGACGGGACAAGGGAAATGTTGCATGCCTGTTTTCCGGATATTCGCATGCAAGTGATTGCACAAAAAAACTTTGGTCATGGCAAGACGCGGCAGATGGCCTTTGCCGAAAATCCCGACTATGCTTTTTATGTATATCTTACCCAGGACGCCTATTTTTATGATGAGGACTCTTTACGAATCCTCATCCGCGGATTTCAGGATCAGCAAATCGGTGCCGTCTGCGGCCGCCAAGTGCCGCACCTCAACGCAACTGTCTTTGCCGCTTTCTCCCGCCATTTCAATTATCCTGCCGTGGAGGAAAAACGTTGTCTACAGGATCGAGAACGCTTCGGTATCAAAACGCCCTTTCTCTCGGACTCCTGCGCTGCCTATCGCGCCCAAGCCCTCGCCGAGATTGGTGGATTTCCCGAAAACGTGCGGGTAAGTGAAGACCTCTACGTGGGTGCCAAAATGCTCCTGGCTGGATGGTGCCTCGGCTATCCGGCCGCACCCGTCTGCTACCATTCGCACAATTACACCTTGAAGCAAGAGTATCGGCGCTACCGCGACATTGGCGAATTCCACGGACAGCAACAATGGATCGCAGAGGCCTTCGGCGGAGCCGGCGGTGAGGGATTACGGTATGCGCGCTCGGAGCTTGTTTATCTCGGATTGCGCAGATTCTGGCTCTGGCCCGCATCTGTGGTGCGCAATATACTCAAGTTTTTGGCGTTTCAGTATGGGTATGCTTTTGGGGTGAAGTCCAGGAGGTGAGTTACTGGCCCATCCTGCCGCCTCTGTTGTGCAATCCGTCTCCTACTCCTCTGGCAATAAAGCGAACAATTTGCTCCCGTTCCTGCGCAAACAGGGCAAGAAAAATCAGCATCTGGACCAAGCGCTGGGCCTCCATAAACTTCCATTTTCGGGAAAGCCCCTTTTGCCTGAGAAGTAGCAGATAGTTGCGGAACAGGTAATAATAGCGAAATGGCTTGTGTAAGGGGGCATTACGCCAGCGCCCTGCCCAGACCCGCAAACGACGTTCACCCCTAGCATGGATGATCTGCGCAGAACAACAAAGGTATGCTTGGTAATTGTGCTGATGAGCCCGCAGGGTCCATTCCGTGTCCACATGATCGATAAAGAGATCTTCGCGCATAGCGCCCACCGTGCGCAGCGTCTCCATGGCAATGAGGGATCCAGAGGTAATCACAAACTCGACAGGCACCACCGATCCCTCGGGGCAGAGTTGCACACGGGTGCCAAACCAGCCGAAGATCAGCGGATCAGAAAGATGACCGGTTTCCCGATCCAGCGCGCGGGAGCCAATCGCGGCGATCTTGCCCCCTTGCTCGCGGACTTTTTCATGGGCGGTCAGGAGTTCGTGGATGAGATCAGAGGCGCACTCTGAGTCTTGGTCCAACAGTAGCACAAAGTCCATCCCGTCCCGCCGGGCGGATTCAATGCCCCGATTCAGGGCAGTTGCAATTCCCAGATTTTCTCCCAACGGGATGCAGTCGAGATTTTGTATACCCAGAGATTCGGAGAATGCCTCGCCGCAAAAAACTGTGCTGTTATCCATGAGATAGACACGTTGTACCTGCGGTGCGACCTTACGGATATTAGTTTCCAGCAAATCGGTATCTGGTTCATATGTTACGATAATCGCCGCAACCCTAGGCGCCGGAAGCTCATTCATGGCTTTACCAGACTCATCAAAAACCGCTCAAGGCGATCACAGGCACGCGTCCACGTGAACTGCTGAATCGATTGATGACCGCGCTCTGCATAGGTGATACGAAGCTCGGGATCATTAATGAGCTGAAGGACGGCATCCGCAAGTGCGGATGGGTTCTTTGGCGGTCGAAGTATCCCGTTTACCCCATCCTCCAAATATTCTCGATGACCCCCAATATCTGTTGCCACTACTGCAGCCCCGCACTGCATGGCTTCTGCTGGTGGCAACGGCCAACCTTCCCCCCAGCTTGGCGAGAGGAAAATGCCGCTTTGGTTGTATAGTGCACGGAGTTCCGTCTGACTAGGAAGCCTGTGGTATTCAATCCACGACGGGAGGTCTGCAGGTTTTTTGGGCGTGCCAAATAGGTCCAGGCGAAGATCGGGACGGCGGCTTCTCACCATCTCCAGCGCACATAAACCGTCAACACTACCCTTCCAAACCTGCTCATGGTAAAGCATGAATACAGATGCTGGGTTTCTTTGTTCTATGGAGATATCCAGTCCAAATCGCGTAAAGTCCAGCCCGTTTGGAACATATTCCGCCGACTCACCAAGATCAACCGCGATGTCTTGCAACCAACGGGAGATGACGATTTTTTCTAGAGGCAGCTTCCAGGTCTGCCGAAGGCGCTCTTCGGAAACCCCGCCCCAATTTTCCCAATGCTGTAGTAAATAGGATTTTCGCCCCTTACTCTTTGAGTAGTTGGCAACCCACTCCGCCGTTTGCCACGAAGTAGCAATGACCACATCGGCATCGGGAATATGCTTTTGATCCAATGACCATCGCCAAAGCATCCTCACACGCGGATCAATGGAAAACCAGCTCTTTGGTAGATGGCTATGATCCACTTTCCCCTGAAGATATCTAGCAAGTCTTTTGGGATAATCAATCAGTGGAGTATCCTTATATAAAAGTGCTGGATGGACAACAGAAACATCATGCCCTCTTTGGGTGAGGCCATTAGCATACTCATAGACCACCTTGAAGCCGCCGACAGGCTTCTTGCCGCGACCTGGAAGAATGAACGTGATCCGCATTAGAAAGGTACTCTTTTCTTAAACCTATTAAACCAACCGTCAAAGAACGCCGAAACAAAAAATGAAAAATCACCAATACTCTTTCTTTTAATTATCGTGTAGTAACAATATATTAGAAAGAATTTAATACTATGCCTGTATCCATGCATTTTTCCGATGTAGGCATGATTACGAAAATAACAAAAATACTTCCAAGTTCTAGAAAAATCCAAAACCCCATACTTTCCGAATAGATATTGAAATACACGACGCTCTGCAGGGTGAAAAAACAACGCGTTAACTTGCGTACCAAGAGAAAATCCAGATCTCATAATTCGGATCTGATACTCTTCTTCGTCCCCCCACATGAATAACTCAGGCCTTGGAAAACCACACTTCTCTGGAACAGTCCTGTGCATTAGAGTACCATGAAAGAAGCAGGACCAACCAAACACTAAACCATTTTCATCAGCGAGGGCATCTAACTCACTTTGCGTAACAACCAGCTTTTTAGCAATTCCAGCAGGGACTGACAGATATTGAACTTCATCTATCCGCAAGCTCGCAGGACTCAACACTGCATTCTCTGGCGTCGCGTTCAAAAGATTTTTCAGACAGTCGATATCCGGAACACCATCATCATCCATCAACCACAGCCAGTCATAGCCGGTTTGGTAGCCACGCTTCACACCCTCGTAGAAACCCCCGGCTCCGCCCGTGTTTTCGGGCAACCGCACGTAATCCATCACGGGATTGGCAAGATAACCTCGCTCTTCCAACAGCTCCGGCGCGCCATCCGTGCTGGCGTTGTCGATCAGTATAATTTTATCGACTGGCCGAGTCTGCGTAAGCAATGCATCAAGGCATTCCGTCAGCAGTTGCTTGCGATTGTAGGTGACGACGACTGCGGCGACGGTTTCACTCATTGCTCAGGCTCTCTTTGATCTGTTGCGCGCTCTTGAGGGCTGCGGCCACGACTTGATCCATATTGTAGTAGCGGTACTGCGCCAAGCGCCCGACAAAGGTAACGTTGGGTTCGGCCTCGGCCAACGCTTTATAGCGTTGGTAGCGCTCTTCGTTCTCCGGGCGCGGAATGGGGTAATACGGATCGCCTTCGGCCTGTGGATATTCGCGCACGAGGGAGGTGCCGGCGTGGCTTTGCCCGGTCGCGTGCTTGAACTCGGTGATCCTGGTGTAGGCGTGTTCGTTGGGATAATTGACGGTGCCGACCGGCTGGAACCATCCGGTGTCACTCAAGTGTTCATGGTCGAAGCGCAGTGAGCGATAAGGCAGCTTGCCGAAGCGGTAATCAAAGTAGGCGTCGATGGGGCCGGTGTAGACCGTGTGCCTGGGGCGGAGCTGCGCTTTGATTTGGGCGTAGTCGGTGTTGAGCCGAATGTGGATCTTGGGATGTTCTAGGATGCGCTCAAACATCTTGGTATAGCCATCTTTGGGCATAGCCTGGAAAGCGTCGGTGAAGTAGCGGTCGTCATCGTTGCTGCGCGTAGGGATGCGCGCGGCGACGCCGGCGCTGAGTTCGCTCAGGTCCAGCCCCCATTGTTTACGGGTATAACCGCGGAAGAATTTCTCGCACAGGTCGTGGCCGACGCTGTTGAGCACCATGTCTTCGCTGGTGCGGATGGATTCGCGAGGTTCGCGCACCTTCTCCAGATAGACGGCAACGCCGGCCTCGTCGAGGTCGAGGCCATAGAGGCGGTTGATCGTGGTGCGGTTGATGGGGATCGGCAGCAATTGGCCCTCGACTTCGGCCAGCACGCGGTGTTCGTAGTCGTGCCAGTCTGTAAAGCGTGAAAGCCACTGAAAAACCCGCTCGGCATTGGTGTGGAACAGATGCGGCCCGTAGCGGTGAATGAGCACGCCGTGGCCGTCATATTCGTCGTAGGCGTTTCCGGCGATATGTGACCGGCGATCGATGACGAGCACGTCAAAGCCCGCTTCGGCAAGTTCACGCGCGCAGGTAGCGCCAGCAAAGCCGGCGCCGACAATAAGCACATCAAGATCATCAAGCACTAATAAATCTCATTACCTTAACAAGTATACGTGAAGGCCACATAAAAGGCCAAAAAACTGCTACTTAATCTCTCCTGATTTCGCGCTACGCAGCATGCTCTTCACCACTTTTTTTGCTCTTCTAGGGACCCATGCCAATATGATCCTAAACAAAAAAACTGGGTTGACAAAAATTGATGAAACAAATGGATATCGACGAATTTCCAAAACAACCTTCCAAAATCTAATAAGTTTTTTCCAGAACCAAGAATGCGACCCTTAAAGACCGATCTCACTCCGACCATATAATTCTGATGATCGAAATTCTTATACTTATCCAAAACATAGAGATCGGATTTTAGCCAATTGTAATATGACCCACAATAAGGATCCCTCTCTCCAAACACCCTATAATATGATGAGGGATAATCAATATAACCAATCACAAGACGATTATGAAGCACCCGAAGAATCAAATCCCAATCTTCAATTTTAGAGCGCTCATCAAACTTTCCGACCATGCGCAATGATTCCGTTCTCATCACCCATGCGGATCCCCTCGTGGGCGACTGTCGAAGAGCGACCGATAAGCCAAACTGATTAAATGTATAGCTCTCACCCAAGTCAATCAGCCCCTCCATTTCTTTTACATACAGGTCGTGTTCATCGATAATAACCAGCCTGCCATACAGAACATCCAGACACTCAGAAACCATCTTATCAACAAAAATCTTGATGCTTCCCTGGTAAAGTTTGTCGTCAGATGCAAGAACTTTGATGTACTCGCCGCGCGCCAAATCTACCATCTCATTGAGCGTGACTGGCAACCCTTTATTTTCTCTAGAAAGAAAAACAAACCTAACAAATCTTTTTTCACACGCCTGGGCAAAGCTCGAAATTACATCATGAGTACCATCTCTAGATCCATCATTAATAATCAAAAACTCGATATTCTCATAATCCTGATCAATAATGCTCTGAATACACAGACCTACATAGTTATCATGGTTATATGCAGGGACGCAAATCGACACGAGTGGATTTTTATTGATTTCAGTCATCGCCACTCCAGATAACGCTTCAGATTTTTCAAACAAATCTTGATGGAACAACTCATTAACTCATCCATCACTTAGCTACCCCATCATCTCTTAACCTATTAACAAGCTTTTTCTTTAACCACGCTCGCAAATCTAATAGTTTATTCAAACGAAACAAACTATAAAAACCAAAAAATAAAACAGCTATGAGCCCAACTATCAAGCCTTCGATTTCCGAATGATCGGAACAGAAAACGATCAATCCGCCAACAATCATCAATATTACCAGCAGCAGCGTGTTTCTGCTACCGGGCCGATATCCTATCAACCGTGCGGTAATAATAGCCATCACAAGAAAGTAGATCAGATATGCAAACCAGAACGCGATACCAGTGATGACCAATCCCCAGTCGCCTACATCAACGACTATTGGGCCAATGTACGAAAGTCCCCAGATGAATTCCGTTATCATGAATAGCCCTCCCCGCCCTTTTGCCAATAGCACAAAGCCCATGGGCCAACTTGACACCTTGAGTATGTCACCCAACGCTTGCCAACGTAGCACCTCAGCGGCGGGTGCAAAGCCTTCCGTATATAACAAATGGATTAGCCATGGTGCAAGCGTAATCAACGTTAAGATTACGGGGCCTGACAACAGTAGTGCCATTTCACTCTGTTCACTAACAAGCTTGCATGCTTGCCCATGATCTTCGATGATTTCCGTCAGACGCGGGTAATAATCCATGCCCATCGCTCCCAATACAAAGCTGATATAGGTCATGGAAATTGCCCATGCCGCTTGGAAATAACCGCTGGCATCCACTCCGAGCTCACGAAAAACAAGCGAACGGGTGGCAAGAGCAGTTCCAAGCGTCAGTAATCCAGCCAGCATTATTGGTATACCCAATTTGATCATGGCCTTTGAATGTATACCGACGCTCCGCCAATGCATCTTCCTTCGATTCAGCTTTGGCAGGCGTGCCGTATAGTAGCCAGCAACAAGCACACTGACGACGGGTGCTACAAGTACAAACCACAACACACCGCTCTGTCCTCGCCAGTATACTAATAGCACGCCCGCGATAGCAGCGATAAGCGCGCCGATTATGTTAACGAGCGCAAGATCGCGAATTCTGCGTAAACCCTGCAGTAGCGCCGTCTGCGATCCGGCGAGAAGGGTAAAAAGTACACCCAAGCTAATCCAGCCAACTTCATGGGCATACCTAGAATCATCAAATATCCATATCGCTACAGGACCGCGCAACAACCACAGACCGATCATGCCAGCGATGCCAAGTACTAGGCTCCCCAACCAAAGGGCGCGCCGCACTCCAGCCAGAACGTCCGCTTTGCCGCCAGTTGCAGCGATCTGACGCACTCCACTATTGCTTAAACCACAGCCAGCCACTGTGGATACGATGTTCATGATATTAGTGTAAAGGCCCATCAGACCAATACCGGTTGGCCCTAGAAGAACTGCTAAAATCTTCACTTTGGCGATGCCGATGGCGATGTTGATAGCCGAGGCACCGCCGATAATGGCGCTGGACTTGAATATCTGACGATGTGAGCTCATGGCTTGCAGCCCAAAATGGCCGCGATCACCTTATCCCTTTGGGCACCATCCAGATGCGGCCCCATGGGCAGACTGAGCACTTCATCGGCCATGGCCTCGGCAATCGGAAAGGACCCACGCTGATAGCCAAGGTCTGCGTAGGCCTGCTGCAAATGTGGTGGGATCGGGTAATGGATTAGAGTTCCAATTCCAGCTTCGTTCAGCTTCTGTTGCAAGTTGTCGCGCTTGGAATGGCGCACGACGAACAGGTGCCATACAGGTTCGGCCCACTCCGGAACGAGGGGAAGAGTAAGTCCCAAGTTTTTTAGGTTGCCCAGATAGTGCGATGCAATGTTTCGCCGACGTTCGTTCCATTCGTCGAGATGCCGAAGCTTGACGCTGAGAATGGCGGCTTGTATGGGATCAAGACGACTGTTGTAGCCTTGTTCTTCGTTGACATATTTAACCCTGGAGCCATAGTTACGCAAAGTGCGTAGTCGTGAAGCCAGCTTTGCATCATTGGTGGTAACTGCTCCTCCATCCCCCAATGCGCCAAGATTCTTGCCAGGATAGAAGCTCCAGGCTACGGCATCTCCATGCGCCCCGAGTCGTTTGCCTTTGTAGCGCGCGCCATGGGCCTGTGCGCCATCCTCAAGTACACGCAACCCATATTTGCCGGCAATTTCCAGAATGGGATCAAGGTCCGCCGGCTGCCCATACAGGTGAACTGGAATGATGGCCTTGGTGCGGGCGGTAATGGCTGACTCGATTCGAGTGGGATCAATATTGTACGTCGCTGCGTCCGGCTCCACAGGCATTGGCGTTGCACCACATTGGCTGACCGCAAGCCATGTGGCAATGTACGTATTGGATGGGACGATCACCTCGTCACTCGGGCCAATGTCCATGGCACGCAGCGCAAGGTGCAGAGCATCGAGGCCGTTGCCGACGCCTATGGCATGTTCGGTTTCACAGAATTGAGCAAAGTCCTTTTCAAATACCTCTACTTCCGGGCCAAGAATATACCATCCAGAGCCCATGGAATTCAATACGGCTTGATCAATCTCATCTCTCAATTCAAGATAAGCTGTACGCAGATCGAGGAACGGGATATTCATTTGTTCAAACACTGTGCTTGAAGGTACTCTTCGTAGTTTCTGTAATAATCCGACTCATCGTATTTGTTAGAAGCCAGGACCATGCATACTGAACCTGATGAAAAATTATCAAGTTCACGCCAAATCATGGGACAAATATACAATCCGTTATAAGATCGGTTGAGGTGAACACGCTTCTTCTTTCCACCATCGTCAAGAACCACATCAAAACTTCCCGACATGGCGACAATCAACTGATGAAGTCCCTTATGCGCGTGGCCGCCACGTTCAGCTCCACCTGGAACATCGTAGAGGTAATATACCCTCTTGATATCGAAAGGTATATGCACTCCACCTTCAATAAAGGTGAGATTACCCCTAGGGTCACTTATTTTTGGGAGATCTACAATTTTACAAAGATCAATATCCATTTTTATTCCTCGATCTTTATAGGTACAGGCAAGTATTTATGATAACGCTTGCGAGAAGCTTTTATCGCTGCTTCATTAATTTGGTAAAAGTAATCCTGCTTACTTTCACCGGTACGCACCGCTCCGAAACGTTCATGAAATCGCCAGACATGCTTATTCCGCTTGCGAACATCGAAATGTGCCGCTTGGAAGCCGAGGTGATCCATGGCATAGGCGTAAACCATCAGCGCAGACTCAACGGCAGCATGGGCAGGAGCACCAGCCTTAATGATCCAACTACCCCAGCAAAAGCTATTTCCTCGTGGATCATAGAGGCGCACGGTGCCCACGGACTCACCAAGCGAGTCTTCAATGATGAAATATGCTTGATCCCTGGTTGAGGCATACGCTTCCATCCAAGCGCGTTGTCGTTCAAAATCCGACGGGGTATGTGACAGATACCGGGATTTTTGTGCATCAGTGCGAAGTCCAAGGATAAAGCTTGTGTCTGCAGTATTGGCATCACGGAACATGAGCGTCCTTCCGATGACTCGTGACGCCTTGTAGATCGATGGCATTTTCCTGGTGCTCACGCCGATGCTCCACCTGACCTATAACACGTGCTGGGTTGCCCACGACGACTGCGCCCGGTGGAACCGTACGCGTAACAACCGCACCAGCGCCAACCATGGCCATTGCTCCTATGGTAATGCCTGGCAGGATCACAGCCCCCCCCCCGATGGAAGCGCCCTGCTGGATGGTGGTCTGCAGAAAACTTTCCGGCCAAACCTTGGAGCGCGGAAATTTGTCATTGGTGAAGGTGACATTCGGGCCAATGAACACATCATCCTCGATGCGCAGTCCATCCCAGAGCTGGACTCCACTCTTGATGGTGACACGGTCGCCCACAACAACGTCATTCTCGATGAATACCTGAGCACAGATATTGCACTCGCGCCCTATTTTGGCCTTGGGGAGAACCACGACATACTGCCAAATACTGGTGCCTTCACCGATCTGCGTGGACTGAACGTCGGAGAGCTGATGGATTTTCGGAAAAGACTTGGTACCTGTCATTTAACTTACCCCTCTAAGGTACAGCGGCTGCGGAAGTTGCACATTGCCTGGATGAGGACGGTGATGAGCGCCACGCCGCCAAGCGCCAGAGCGAACCTGATACCCCTCACTGCACCAATGATCCCTCCGAGTTTCTGCGAATCTCCTCGGTATGCCGCCACCGCTCGGGTTGAGCCTAGATTGAAACCATAGTCGGTCAGGACGACAAAGTGCTGAATGAATGCCTGGGCAAACGCTACCCGCCCAAAGTTTTCTGGGCCTAACACGCGCACCAGATAGGGCACCGTGATCAGCGGCAAGAGATAGTTGGCACCCTGGAGGGTGAATAACGACGCCATATTGGCAAACAGGCACTTCCTATCAGACGCCGCCAGACGGCTTGGCTCGCTCATCTTCAGAGCACCTTGGATTCATTCACGGAGTTGAACATCCCGTCCTCAGCCCTAAACTCTGCAAAACGGTCGATTTGAGGTGCTTCCACACTACTGATACGCATCAGACGGCTCCATCACCCACGATCAACATCTGCATAGATGTCGTCGAGCGCGATCTCCAGCTCCACGCAGCCGAGGCGAACCGTGCCCTGGGTATAGCGGTCATGCGTCCAATCGTCCGTAACACGACGATAGAGGTCGAGCCGCCGACTATCCTGCGCCACCAGAAGGTATTCGCGCAAGCTGGCGATGCCGGTGTAGGCGTAGAGCTTTTCGCAGCGATCGATACGTTCGGTGTTCTCGGACAGGACCTCGATGAGCAGACAGGGCTTTTCGCGGTAATAGTCCGGGCGGTCGTCGGGCGCGCAGGCGAGCATCAGGTCGGGATAGTAGAAGGCATCTTCGCCGGCACGCTGGATATGGACTTTCATATCGTTGACGAAAAGCTGGCAGCCTTTCCGACGGCTTGCCGGATACAGTAGGGCGTGCAACGCGCCGACGAGCAATCCGTGACGCGCGCTGGCTCCCGTCATGGCGTAGACGCGACCGGCCACGTATTCGTGGCGAAGCTCCCCATCCTGCTGTCCAGCCAGATAGTCGGCGACGCTGATCTCCTGCGTCCGGGCGCTCTGCGTGGACATGGGCATTCTCCGATTCGCGTGCGATACCCCGGTATCATCGCACGCTGACGGGCGGGGATAAACGGAAGCGCATTTCAGTCCACTCAACTTTGTTGCTTCGTACGGTCTCGGGGATTGTTGCGGGATTTTGTCGTCGCGTGCGTACTTCCTTCGGCTAGCCTGCGTCACAACACACGAGCTGATTGCCCTTGGGCCGTGAGAAGTGCCACTGCCTTCTTATCGAAGGAAACGAAGGTTTCTCCGCCAAGCCAATTGCCCTCATAAGCAATGACGCCATCGGCAAAATCTCCGCCCGCGTCGAATACCAGCAAACCGGCCTCTACGGCAGGCCGGTTTACTTCCACATTGGCGGCGGCCAGCAGTGTCCGGATTGCGCTGGCCACATCGGCTCGCTGGAACCCATATACGCGAAGCAACACCCAAACAAATTCGCAAAGGCACGGTAACGCAACGGCGACCAACTCGGCGGTGGTCAAGACGGTGATGGCGGCGTTCGCTTGTACAGGATCGTCGCACACAACTGCACGCACAAGAATATTGGTATCCACTGCAATCTTCATTTCTTGCCAGCCCATCCTTGCGCTGCCGCCTCGTTGATTTCTTCAATGCTGGCAAGCTTCTGCGACTTGCCCGCGAGCAGACCAACGAAGCTGGCAATCGTCCCGGCGGGCCGCGCCGCCTTGAGTACGGCCCGGCCATCTGGCAGCAAATCCAGCTCGATCTTGTCGCCTGGCCTGATGCCGAGGTGTTGCAGGACGTTCTTCCGAAAAGTCACTTGTCCCCGTGCAGTAACGGTCAGTGTAGTCATGATGTTGTCCCCCGGCACTAGTACAGATTGATGTATTACAGGATAATGCAAAAGCGCCTTACTTTCAATGTCCATCAAACAAATCAGTACACCCAGAGATGGGAGAGATCGAGCTCGATGGCAGCAAAGGGCTCGATGGCGACAAGGTCCTGATCAGCCCAGGTACCCAGCAGTAGCCAGTGGCCGTCTTGATTGGCATAGGCCTCCAGAGTGCGGGCGTCAGGGTCGATGAGCCAGCAGTGTCCAACGCCAGCGGCGGCGTAACGCGGCAGCTTGAGAACGCGGTCGGTGCGGGCGGTGGCGGGCGAGAGTACTTCGCAGAGCCAGTCAGGGGCCTGCGCAAACCACGCGGTCTGAGGCAGAGAGGGTAGGCACTCCCGGCGCCAGCCGGCGAGATCGGGGACGAGGATGTCGTTACCCGGGTGCAACTCGGGTTCGTCCAGAATCCACCAACCGCCAGGGCCTTCTTTGCCCCAATCGAACGGCGGCATAATGCTGCCACCCAGTCCGGAACTCGCGCGGGCGTGCTTGGGTGCCGGTCTGGGGCTGGTCAGCAGCCTACCGGCAATGATCTCTCCGACGACGTTATCGGGCAGATCAAGCAGATCTTCATAACGGGCAAGACGTTTGGCGGTGCTCATGGGGCGCGCTCCTGGGTGGCGCAGTCACAAACGGTATCATTATCGCGCCGTTATCTGGCACTGGTCCATGTCGTGGGGATAAGGGTTGTCACAGCCCAAGCTCGCTACGGGAGCCAATACGCACGAGCTGCAACACTTCGTTATCGGGTTTCCGGTAGATCAATAACCAGCCTCTTTCTGGTGTCGGAATGCTAGAATATATACCGCATCCTCAACAGGTTCGTAGCGGTACAGAGCCACATATCCGGAGTCTCCGAAAGCAATCACCAGCTCGCGCAGCTCGGGCATTTCCGAGAGTGGTCGACCAATAGCAGGGGTTGTCTCCAACAGAAGGAATTGCCGCTCGATGGCTTGGCCGGCCCGTCGCGCTGCTTCCCTGGCCTTGGTGGCCAGAAACATTCGGCACCGTTCCAAACCTTCGGCTGCCCCCTCGGTGACAATTACTTGTGGCACTCAGGAACCACTGTTTCGTCTTCGCTGCCCCAAGTGTTCAACCAAGCTCGTGCTTCCTCACCAGTCAGATGCCGGCCCGTTTCTTGGTAGGCAGCCCAGGAGTGTAAGGCCTCCTGCCGGAAACTATCGCGTGCTTCTTCGCGCTCGACATACTGCCGGATGGCTTCGAGCATGATCCAGTGCGGCGAGCGACGACGCTGGCTGGCCAAGTGGCGGACGCGTTTTTTCAGCGTGTCGTCCACCTTGAGAGATGTTGCCATAGCAGGCCTCGTATTACTTGGTAATACCTAAAAATAGAGTAGTGATTTTCGGTCTCCGAATCAAGCTTCCTTGGAGCCGGTACCGGGAGCGGCGGTCTTGCGGCGCACCGATTTCTGTGAGCAAACGATATTGGGGAACGCGGCAGAAAGTATCCCGGCGCTGAAAACAGAGCCAAAAAATCTGGCATGTTAGCGAGTCACTCAGTACGCAAGCCGGGTTCAGTACACCCAGAGATGGGAAAGATCGAGCTCGATGGCGGCAAAGGGCTCGATGGCGACTACGTCCTGATCAGCCCAGGTACCCAGCAGCAGCCAGCGCCCGTCCTGATTGGCGTAGGCCTCCAGGGTGCGGGCGTCAGGGTCGATGAGCCAGCAGTGACCAACGCCAGCGGCGGCGTAACGCGGCAGCTTCAGGACCCGGTCGGTGCTGGCGGTGGCGGGCGAAAGTACTTCGCAGACCCAGTCAGGGGCCTGCGCAAACCACGCGGTCTGGGGCAGAGAGGGCAGACGCTCCCGGCGCCAGCCGGCGAGATCGGGGACGAGAATGTCGGTACCCAGATGCAACTCGGGTTCGTCCAGAATCCACCAGCCGCCGGGGCCCCCACCCCCTCCCAGATCAAAAGGATTTCCAATCCTGATGCCCAGGACCGACGAGGCACGTGCGTGCTTGGGTGCCGGTCTGGGGCTGGTCAGCAGCCTACCGGCAATGATCTCTCCGACGACGTTATCGGGCAGATCGAGCAGATCTTCATAACGGGCAAGACGTTTGGCAGTGCTCATAGGGATCCACCAAATACGCCCTCGTAGACATCGGCCACGGAGATTTCTGTGTTCACGCAATCCAGGGCGAAGCTGCCGTCCGTATATTCATCGGGTAGCCAGTCCTGGCGACGGCGGTAAACTTCGATTCGCGGTTCATCCTGCGCCACAATCAGGTATTCCTGCAGGCTGCCGATGGTGATGTAGGAAAGCAGCTTTTCCCGGCGGTCGAGGCGCTCGGTGTGTGGGCTCAATACTTCGACGAGCAGACAGGGGCGGGTGGTGAAGTAGTCCTCGCGGTCTTCTGGATCGCAGCTGAGTACCAGATCGGGATAATAGAATAGGGTTTTGCCGTGGATCTCCAGCCGGACTTTCATGTCACTGGCAAAGAGTTGGCAGGTCGTGTACTGCAAAAGTGGCCGAAGTTTGGCGGCGAGATTCACGCAGACCAGGCCATGTCGCCGACTCGCGCCGGTCATGGCATACACGACACCGTCGATGTACTCATGGCGAACCTGGCCGTCCTGTTCTCCGGCGAGGTAGTCTTCAACCGTAACAAAGGGATGCGGGGCGGACTGCAAAGTCATGGTCTGCGCTCCTGTTGCGTGCTGGTGCCTTGCAGCATAACGCGATTTTACTCCGAGCCGCACCCGCATGCATACGTCTGTATGCGATTGGTTGAGGAATGGGCTACCCAAGCTCTTGCCGAATGGGACGTAGAACGCCGTTTTCAGATCATGGCGGCACAGGGAAATATCGAGACAGCCTTGCGCGTACTGGAGCGACTGGACGCAATTTGACAGGGATGCCAGAGGAATTAATCCTCCAACGCAGATAGGTTGATTTTGGGTGGCTCTGGCACCGGCGGCCGCTGCCAGTCATATTCGCCTTTTTCCTCTGGCGGCATACTGGCATATTTTTGCAGGGCGCGATATTTGGCCAGCTCACGGCGCAGCTCCTGCTCTGCCCGTAGAAAATCCATCTCACCCGGCTTGCTGCTGGCAACAGCGGCCTTTGCCTCTGCGACCTTCTCCTGAACCGTGGCGGGGTTCAGGTCGGGAATACGGAGGCTCAGATCGGCAAGGACCATCACCCCACTGGGCAGGATTTCTGCAAATCCTCCCTCCAGAAACAAGACCTCCACGCTGCCATCCAGCAGATGCATGCGCATCTCTCCCGCCTGCAAGATGGTCAGCAGGGGGGCGTGATGGGCGAGGATGCCCAGTTCTCCGAGTTCCCCTGGCAAGGCCAGAAAAACACATTGCCCAGAAAAAACCAGCCCATGGACATCGGCCACCTGCAGCGGAAAAGTGTTTCTGGTATCGGTCATGGTTGCCATTTTTGCTGGGAAAGATGCAAACAGCGTGTCAAGTGTAAACCATCAGGAAAAGGCTAGCCACTTGGAGGCCCTCTGCTGCCCCTTGGCGGAAATGTGAATAAAAGTCTCTCCGGCTTTACTCCGCGTAGCGGATGCTTCAATCTTGCAGCCTGCGCAGGTTGCAAGAGACTTTGTGGGTGGTGAGGTGAGCGTCGGCAGTCCGTTTTATTTCTTGGTGCCCGAGGGCAAGCCGCATTGGAGCGACAGCCTTTTGCCGTGGGTAGTGCCCGCCACGCTGCTGATTGCGCTGCTGCTCTTTCTGTTGCTCTATCAACATCCGCCCAAGCACCTCGCGCTGCAGGGCAAGCAAAAGCAGTATAAGACCTTTCAGATCATGCCCGAACCGACCCGGCCGGTCGCTCCCAGCCGACCGGCCAGAGCCCAGCCTGCCCTGCCGGTACCGCACGTGCAACCGCGCCCCCGGCCCACGCCGCGGCCACAGGTCCAACCCCGACCACGGTCGCAGGTCCATCCGCTGCCGCGCTCCAGCACCCAGGCCCTTCCCGTAGAGCAGCCGGCGCCGAGCCAACCGGCCGCTGCACCGAGTACAGTATCCCCAGGCAAGGCCGTCCCGCACATCAGCCTGGGACGTCTGGAAGAACAGATGGACAACGCCGCACGCAGTGCGACCGCAGCCCCTGCCCTGCCCAAATTCCACAATCCGGAAACCCCCGCCGCCGAGTTTTACATTGCCGGCTGGATTCAGAAGTTGGAGCGGATCGGCGACCTGAACTACCCTGGTCAGATGGTGGGTAACCTGAAGGTCAAAGTGGTACTCAACCCCGAGGGAGGCTTGCAGCGCATCATCATGGTCCAGTCTTCCGGCAATTCCAAGCTCGACGCCGCGGCTGAGCAGATCATTCGCCTGTCCTTCCCCTATACCGCGTTTTCCGAGCAGCTCAAAAAGCAGACGCGGCGCATCGAGATCCCACTGAACATGCATTTCCTTGGCGTGCGCCAGGTAAATGTCTGGTAACGAGGAGAGTCCGTGAAAAAACCCAAGCGATCTACCCTGCTGATGTTTTTGTTTTTAGTACTCTGGGCCGTAGCGATGGTAGCTCTGGTCGTCATCGGCTTCACCAATATCCAGCCCGCCGGCATCGGCAAGAGCGGGGCAGCACCGCAAGCCAGCGAGGCTGCCCCGTCCCACGGCGCGTCTTAGTGCTGCGCGCCGCCTTCCTGCGCGGCGATCTCCGCCCGCACCTGCTCCATATCGAGGACCTTGGCCTGCTCGATGACCTGATCGAGGGCACTGGCCGGTAAGGAGCCCGCCTGCGAAAAAATGCCGATCTGCTGTCGGAAGATGGTCAGGGTCGGAATGGAACGGATCTGAAAGGCACCCGCCAATTCCTGTTCTTCATCGGTATTCACCTTGCCAAAGACGACATCGGGATACTTCTCGGCAGCGGCCTCAAAGATGGGCGCGAAAGCCCGGCACGGGGCACACCAGGGCGCCCAGAAGTCCACCAGCACCAGTTCGTTGCCGGTAATGATCTGTTCGAAGTTATCCTGCGTCAGTTCTACCACGGCCATACGGCCTCCTTGTCTAGCGAGTGTAGGTTGACCTTAAGTCCCGCTCCCCGTAAGGTCAAGGAAAATCCTGATAACCGAGGACGAATGAGCGAGTTCGCCACGTCGCTGCCGATTCTCCGCGTGAGCGACCTCAACAGTGCCGTGCGGGAGATTATCGAGGGAAACTTTCCACCGCTGCGGGTGGAGGGCGAGATCTCCAATTTTGCCTGCCCCAGTTCCGGGCACTGGTATTTTTCGCTCAAGGATGCCCAGGCGCAGGTGCGTTGCGCCATGTTTCGCAATCGCAACGGGCTACAATCCTGGCGCCCGCGCGACGGGCAGCAGGTGCAGGTCCTCGCCCAGCCCACCCTGTATGAGGGACGCGGCGAATTCCAGCTCATCGTCGAACAGATGGAAGAACTGGGCGCCGGCAACCTGGCCGCGGAATTTCAGCGCATCAAAGACAAGCTCGCCGCCGAGGGGCTCTTTGCCAACGAGCATAAAAGGCCACTGCCGCAACATCCGCGCCGGGTGGCGGTGATCAGCTCGGCGACGGGGGCCGCCTGGCACGACATCCGCGTCACCCTGGCCAAGCGCTGGCCTCTGCTGGAGCTGTTACTCTACCCCGTTCAGGTGCAGGGGGAAGCAGCAGTGGCGCAGATCGTTGCCGCGCTGCAAAACGCCAATCGGCGCGCTCAGGAAGACCTCATCATTCTGGCCCGTGGTGGTGGCAGCGCCGAAGACCTGTGGTGCTTCAATGACGAACGCATCGCCCGTGCCATTCATGCCAGCGTCCTGCCAGTGGTGACCGGCATCGGGCACGAAATCGACTTTACCATTGCCGACTTCGTGGCCGATTGGCGCGCCGCCACACCCACCGCTGCCGCCGAACAGATCAGTCCGGATCGGGAGGAATGGGCACAGCGGCTTCGTCACCAGCGGCAACGGCTGCAGCGCAGCATGGAACGCCACTTGCGCGACGCTATCCTCGGCCTCGACTATCTCCGCGCCCGCCTGCGCAATCCCCTCACGGCGCTGCAGCAGCAGGAGCGCGAGGTCGCGCAGCTGCACAGCCGCCTGCGCCGGGAGATGCGAGCGCAGCTGATGCGATCAGAACAACGCCAGACTGCTCTCCAGGCCCGCCTGCGCCGTATCGATCCCCGCCAAACTATCGACCGCCATCTGGACCATATTGCGCGGTTGCGCGATCGTCTGCGTCTGAACATCCAGTACCAGCTGCAACAGCGGGAGCAAGAACTGGACCGGCGTCGTTTGCGGTTGCTGGCCCTGAATCCGGCCGCCGTTTTGGAGCGCGGTTATGCCATTGTGCGCGACAACCAGGGTACCGTTCTGCGCAGCAGCACAGATGTGGCCGTGGGTGCGCGCATCGATGTGCAGCTCTGGCGCGGGCACCTGCACAGCCAGGTACTGGAGCGGGAGGAATAGCGTGGCCTCGACCCTGCAGCCACATTCCGTGCCACCGGGCTGGTTCCGGCGCTGGGTCCGGGAGTCCTGGGCGTTACAAAGGGAGGCGCCCGTCGCTTTCATTTTTCTTTCGGGCTTGTTGATGCTGATCAACCTCAGTCACCAGCCACTGATCCTGACGATTCCCTTTGCCGGTCTGGAAACCGCCCTCATTTTCGCCACCGCCATGACCGTGGAACTGGGAGGCTGGGAAATCCGTGACCTGCTGCTTGCCTTTCGCGATCTGCCCTGGCTGCCCCTGCTTCGTCTGGGGCTGGTCCTCGCGCTGCTGGTCTTTGTCATTTTGTTAGTACTTTGGTCGCTACAACATTACCTGCAGGGGATTCTGGCTGATGACCATATTTCTTCGGCAGCCACGCTGAAAACCTTGCACACGAGCGGCTGGGCAAGGCTACCCTTGTGGCTGAAGAATCTCCTCAGCAACAGCCTGGGGAATGCGCAAACCCTGCTCGGCAATGTATTTTTGATGCTTTCAGTGGGTGCCGTCGTACTGGGGCTGGTACGGCAGGGCTATCTCGCCCTTCTCGCCGGCTTTCTGGCGGTATTGCGCAATGTACGGATCTGGCTGGTATTTCTGCTCGCCAGTCTGCTTCTGCAAGCAGGAATCAGCTATCTCGCCCATATTCTCCAGCAGGCCGCGGCGGCGGCCCTTGTCGCTGCCTTATCGGTCATGCTTCTGCTCTGGGTAGGACTCTTTGGCTGGTGTTTTGCCAAGGAAAGCTTTGGCTTGCCCAAACAGCGGCAGGCCCAGCGTCGGCGTGTTCCCAAGGCGCACGCCATCCCCAGCGTGCAGAACTAATTGCCACGCACGCAAGTTGCGTCAAGCGACTGGCCCCAGAATCCCCTGAAAAAAATCCGTCAGCTCATTTATGGCCTGCGGATTGGCGAATTGAAAGGCAAATCCGAGCAAGACAAACTCGGCAGCGCCGGCGATGCTCTTCTCCTCTGCGGGAGGATTGAGAGGGACCCGCCGCCGCAGCTCCGCCTGCCCTTTCCATTGCCGGGAGTCATTGCGACGCAGGACGATCTGGCCGCGATCACCCTCCTCACCAATACTGGTCTCTGGGGCTTGTTCACTCGATACATAAATACTCGCTAATAACCCGCCAAGGCCGATATCGACGACATCGCCGGAGACCAGTTCCTTCCCCTGCAGGTCATACCAGGTCGCGAGGACGGGACTGCTGACGGTATAGCGCAGATTCTTGCGCCCCTGACGGATCTGAATGCTGCTTGGGTAGGGGAAAAGCCAAACACCCGGTTCCTCTTCTTTGCCTTCCTGCAGGAGAAAATGGACTGAGCGTCGGGGCTCATAGTGGGCGACAAGGACCTTAGCATGCGCGCTACAGAAATTTTCGCAGGCAATAGTTACGCCCCGCGAAGAGAGTCGTACCACCCGACCAATCCCATGCATTCCTCGACGCAAGTCGCTGAGGGCAATCGCGCCACCACTCTCACGCAAATACAGCAGATATTCGACTATTGCATCATCGACCAGAACACCTCCCTGAGAATCAGGCTCACCTGTCATCGATCTTCTCCCTTGCGCTGGCTCCATCATGCGGATTTCTTCCTGACCACTGCCGATGATTTATCGGGACAGTATCACAGGAAACAAAATCGGAGAATGGAGAATCAGGAACGAGCCACGTCGACACTGCGCAGCGCATCGTTTGCCGAGGAAGGCGCACTCACATTCATCACCGCCTGCTGGTTTTTGATGATGCGATCGGCCGCTGTGTTGCTCAGCACCACGATGGTCACGCGACGATTGAGCGGGGAGTCGGGATTCTGACGGTCAAACAGCACCGCCGACCCCATCCCCATCACCCGCAGAATTTTGGCCTCCGCCAGACCATGCTGTACCATGACTTGCCGTACCGCGTTGGCCCGCCCTGCGGATAAATTGAAATTGCTGTACCCTTTGCCACCATTGAGATACTGCAAGGCATCCGTATGCCCGGTGATGCTGATCCGGTTCGGAAGGGTGTTGAGGGTGGGCGCGATGGCCTCAAAAATCGCACGCGCATAGGGCTCCAGATCGGTACTGCCATTGGGGAACATGGGTCTTTTGGCGCTATCCACCACCTGAATGCGTAAGCCCTCGGGCGTGATATTGATCAGCAGTTGTTTACGAAACGCGGCCAAGGCTGGATTCTCGCGGATCTGTGCCTCCAGTTCCTGTTGCAGGCGCGCCAGATTATGCCGATCGATCTCCTGCGCCTCGGCCCCCGGCGGCTGTGGACTGGGTAACACCTGCTGTTTCTCACCACGCTGCACCTGACCAACCGTCTTGTTCAGATTACTGCCGCCGCCATTCAGTATGGAATTGGACGACCCGGTCCCCGGCCCGCCCATGAGCGAGACACGCTCCGGGTTCTTGAACCAGTTGGCAATCCCTTGCAGCGTCGCCTTGGTGGTGGACCCCAGCAACCACATCAACAGGAAGAATGCCATGAGGGCGGTGATAAAGTCCGCGTAGGCAATTTTCCACGCCCCACCGTGGCTGCCTCCTCCCTTTTTGATCCGCTTGATGACAATCGGCTGGTCTTTTTTTCCCTCTGCCATCGCTTACTTGCCCTTCATTTCGCGCAGATGCGCATCGAGCTCCTGAAAGCTTGGACGCTCGGTGGAATACAGGACTTTCCGCCCAAACTCCACGGCGACCTGCGGCGGATAGGCATTCATGGTCGCCAGCAACGAGACCTTGATGGTCTCCAGCATTTTGCTGCTTTCTGCCGCGCGGTCTTCCATGCGCGCCGCAATTGGCGATACCACGGCATAGCCCAGCAGAATGCCGAGAAAGGTGCCTACCAAGGCGGCGGCAATCAGTTCCCCCAGCACTGCAGGCGGTTTATCCACCGAGCTCATCACATTGACCACCCCCATCACCGCCGCCACGATACCGAAGGCCGGCATGCCGTCCGCTGTCCGGGTCAGGGCATGGATAGGGACTTCCAGTTCCCGATGGTGGGTATCGATCTCCACGTCCATGAGATTTTCCATCTCGAAGGCGCCAAGGGTGCCACCCACCATCAACCGCAGATAGTCGGTAAGGAATTCCAGCACATGATGATCTGCCAGAATCGTTGGATATTTCTTGAATAACTCGCTGTTCTGCGGATCATCGACATCTGCCTCGATGGACATCAGTCCGCCTTGGCGAATGCGCCCGAAGATTTCGTTGAGGAGGCTCAGCAATTCCATGTAGGCAGCGCGAGTGTATTTGCTACCTTTGAGTGCCATCGGCAACATCTTGAGAACTGCCTTGAAACTTCTGGGAAAAGTGGAGGCAAAAAAGGCACCAAACGCGCCGCCAATGATCATCAGTGCCTCAAACGGCTGGATGAGCGCTGCGAGTTTGCCGCCTTCGGCCATGAAGCCGCCAAAGATGGCGCCGAGCGCAATCACATACCCAATGATGAGAAACATGCTTCTCCCCGCCTATTGGACGACAAAACTACTGAAATAGGCGGCCACGATGGGTGGATTCTTACTGTTTACCGGAGCAGACAACGCACCACCATCGGTTTCCAGAATCTGGTTGACATCGGCTTTGATCTTGTCCAGTAGTTGACCTCTAACCGCAGGATCGCTGACCTTGTCCGCCTGTTGTGCGGCAAGCAGTTGTAATACTTGATTCCTGATCTCTGGCCGATAGATCTGAATTTTTTTCTCCAGATCGGCGTCATAGGTCTTGAGCTCGACTTTTACCTGGATATAGTGTGTGCCTCCATCCCTACTTTGCAGATTGGTTACCAGCTCACCCAGGTCGATGAACTTGGTTTGCTGAGCACGCTGCTCCTGCAATTGCGCCTTGCTTGGCGCCGCAGTCGAGCGCAGCAGAAACCACCAGGCGCCGCCAGCGGCAACCAGCAGCAACAGGACGGCAATGACCGCCAGCAACATGATCTTTCCCTTGCCCGATTTTTCTTTTCCTGCCATCTTCCGTGTCGATCCCTGTCGTAAAAAGCCCCAACCATTCCCTTCCGCTAACCCAGCAATAGCGTTTCCGCGTCCTGCCCGCGCACAGCCATGCCCTCTCCCCACCATACCCGAGAGAGTGCCAGAAGAATTGCCGGGCACTGCTCCAACGCAGAGGTATCCGCAAAAATACGGGTATGGGCAAAACGCAATAACAGCAATCTACATAGTCGATCGGCAAGATTTTGCCGCTCTCTGGTCCAGTTTTCCGGTAATTGCAGTAGCTGATGCTGCACGATCCGCTCGGCATGGGCGAGCTCGGGCCAGGGCTCCAGGGCCACCGTATAGCCAGCACGCGTGCGCACCCGTCGCAAAGTCTGCTCAACGCCAAAGATGAATAGCGGTAAAGCATCATTATTTCTGCTGCCGGCTTCGCCGGCACCCTCAGACCTCTCACCTGCTTGCAAGTGGTTCAGCACGCCTCACCTCGCAGAAGTCAGCTATTGAGGTGAATAGCGACACACTTGGAGAATTTCTTGAATTCCTTCCTGACAAAGGTGGCACGACTTGTGCTTTTTGACCCATACCAACGGTGAAGGGAAATCTCATGGAAAAGCGCTCTTGGCAAAAACCGAAGTCCCCGCAGCTACGCGATGAGGATCAGGACATTGTTCTTGCCGCATTGGATCGGCTCATCAACGCCTGGAATGTCTATTGGTCTGCGTGGCTCGACCAAGCAGACACGCGGGAGGGGGAGCAGAAGCTCTTACAGGCTTTGCATGATCCAGAGCCAATCCTCCGGGAGGAAGATCGGAGAACATGGTCCTCGCTCGAACAGGCATGTCATGCCCTGTTACATGAGCTACGCGCCGATGCATCGTCAAAAAACCGACTGGACTTCTGCGACTGGACACTCCTGCAAAGGGTGACTCGCTTTCAAAACGACTGCTGGAATGCATTGCTCCAACGTCAGCGAGCGCAAAGTGAAGCGGATGCGCTGACTGGCCTGCCCAACCGCCGCCGACTGGCGCAGGATCTCCTGCGCCAGCAGGCGATGGTGCAGCGGGGTGCAGCCGTCTGCGTCGCGATCGTCGATCTCGACCATTTCAAGGCCTTCAACGACCAGTATGGTCACCTCGCCGGGGACCAGGCCTTGAGAGTATTGGCCGATTTTCTGCGTAGCTCCCTGCGCCCGTACGACGGCGTGTACCGCTTTGGCGGCGAGGAATTCATCCTGATTCTGCCTGGGATGACAGAATCCTGCGCGCTGCGGACGGCCAATCGACTCTGCGAACGCCTGCTTGCAAGTCGCCAATATTTTGACGATGGCAGCTCCTTTCGATTGAGTATCTCTATTGGCATTGCCGCCCTGACGGCAGATAGCTCCTACGAAACTGCCCTTGCTGCTGCCGACGCAGCACTCTACGCGGCCAAAGCAGAGGGACGTGGCAGGGCAAGATTAGGCTTTGCAAGGGCTTCCGAAAAGCAGCAACCCGCCGTATCATCGCGCTGATTCTCTCTGCTGCGCGGCTGGTAACTCATGACCGAACTCGATCCGAAAGAGGTTGGCCTTTCCGTCCTGAAGACCCTGCTGCAAGAAAATCTGTCCGCCGATCCCGACAACTATCGCCTCGTTTACCACAAATTATTTGGCACTGAAGAAGGCTTCACGCCCAAGAGTGCATTACCGGCTGATTGGCGGGAAACCCTTGGCAATTTTCTTCAGGAGTGGGATCGTAGCCAGGCTGGGCTTGCCCATATACAGAAGCTCCAGCAGCGCCAAGCGCTTCTGGCAAAAGCGCGGGACAGCGCAGAAATCTTCGCGGCCATGGCGAAACTCGTCGCGCGCTGGCGAGCTCTGCCGATGCGCGGCAGCGCCTGCGACGAGGAAAGCGGTGACAGCTCCGTTACCATACCGCAGATCTGGTTTCGTGGACTGCGTTCCGGCTTTGCCATTCCGTTGGAAAATGACGATCAAGGGCAGGCCATCATCGAGGCGATCGACAGGCTTGTAGGCGATACAGCCACGCCTGCTGAAGACCTTGTCCAATTGCTGCGAAACCTTTGGCATCTTCTGGAAGAGAAGGAGAGAGAAAAAGAACAAATTCAGGATATCTATCGCCGCGCTTTGCGCTTGCTATTTTCCTCCAGCGCCGAACTGTTTACCAAAACTCCCTGGTTTGGCGAACAACTCAAAAGCCTGGGCAAGGCATTCGACGCGCCCCCCGAAAGCGCCCTCCGCGCCCAGGAACTGCTTTCCGGCTTGAGCGAACTGCTCTACCGGCAGGAACAGCGCCAGGTACTCGTGAACGACGTGGATAAGACCCTGGAAGAGCTGTTGCAACTCGTTTTTCAGTATATCGAAAACCTGAGTGAAGGAAGCAGTGAAACCTATGCGGAATTTGTGCGCCTGAGCTCGGAGATAGAGCAGAGTGAAGATCCAACGCAAATTCGCCAGCTGGTGGGCCGCCTGGTCGAGCGCAGCCGCAGTTTACAGGACATGCTGCGCGAATCCCGTACTGCGCTGCGCGAGGCGCGTGCACAGTTGGAGACTGCCCGTAGCCGGGTGCAGGACATGGAGGAAGAGATCTCCCAACTCAATCTCCTGGTGCATGAAGACCCCCTGACCCACTTGCTCAATCGTCGCGGACTACATCTGGCCTTCGAGCGGGAATCAGCGCGATTGGCACGGCAGAATGGCGTCCTGAGCATTGCCCTGCTGGACCTCGATCATTTCAAAAAGATCAACGATCACTATGGTCACGAAACCGGCGACGAAGTTCTGCGCCATTTTTCCCGACTCCTGCGCCAGAGCCTGCGTGCTGAAGATGCCATTGCGCGCTATGGAGGAGAGGAATTTGTCATTCTCATGCCCGGTGCCGATCCCGATACCGCCATACAGATTTTGCGGCGTCTACAAACTTCCCTACAGGCGCAGCCACTACTGACCGGCAAACAGCAGGGAATCGTAGTAAGTTTCAGCGCCGGGGTAGTGGGGTGGAGCCCCGCTACCAGCCTGGAAACGGCCCTTGCTGACGCCGATGAGGCCCTGTATCGGGCAAAAGGAGATGGACGCCAGCGGATTTATCGCAGCCTAGGCCAGTCTGCGCCCAGTTCTCTACAGCCGGATCGTACAAAGTCTACTTGACGCCACCCTCCCCGCGCCCTACAAATAATGGGACAGGCGCATCCGAGGAACAGAAAATGAACAAGAAGGCAGAGAAGTCCCAGCAATACAAGGAAGAACTACGGCTGCTGCAAATCGAACTCGTCAAGCTGCAACGGCATATCATCCAGCGTGGCGACAAGATCCTGATCCTTCTCGAAGGACGCGATGGCGCAGGCAAGGACGGCAGCATAAAGCGCATCACCGAACACCTGAGCCCACGGGAAACCCGCGTCGTCGCCTTACCCAAACCGTCGGACCGCGAGCAGACGGAATGGTATTTTCAACGCTACATCGCACACCTGCCGGCGGCAGCGGAATTCGTGCTCTTCAATCGCAGTTGGTACAACCGCGCTGGCGTCGAACGGGTCATGGGGTTTTGTACGGAAAAGCAGCTGGAAGAATTTTTTCAGGAAGTTGGGGTATTGGAGGGCATGCTGATGCGCTCCGGCATCCACCTGCGCAAGTTTTATCTGGACATCACCCGCAAAGAACAGAAGGCCCGCTTGGCAGCCCGGGAAGACGATCCACTGAAACAATGGAAAACCAGCCCCATCGATCAACAGGCGGTCAAACATTGGAAGGACTATTCCAAGGCGCGCAACGAGATGTTTGCGCGTAGCCACAGCACCCTCTGCCCCTGGACCATCGTCCGCGCCGACGATAAGAAAGTGGCGCGCCTACAGATCATAAAGGAAATCCTGTTGCGTCTGGATTACGACGGCAAGGATGTGGATCTGGTCAGTCCGGATCGCAATGTCATTTTCGACTACGACCCGAGCTATCTGGAAAACGGCAGCATCGCCCCATAGCCTGGGGCAAAACACTGCCTTGGTCGGCATCAAACGCGCCGACGACGGCGCCCCGCTCCTTCCTCGCCCTCGGCCAGCACACGCTCGAACTCGATCTTGCGCTCGTCCAGATTCACCTGCACTAGGCGCACGCGCAATTCCTCCCCCAGCTGAAAGACTTCCCCGCTGCGCTCGCCGACGATGCGATAGTGTTTGGCATCGAAATGGTAGTAGTCGGCACCCAGGGTGCTGATGTGTACCAGCCCCTCCACGTAGGCCTCGCGCAACGCAACAAAGAGACCAAAGCCCGTCACGCCGGTGATGATGGCGGAATATTCATTGCCAACTTTATCGAGCATGAATTCGCATTTGAGCCATTGCACGGCCTCGCGGGAGGCCTCGTCGGCACGGCGCTCGGTCATCGAGCAGTGCTGTCCCAGCTCTTTCAGCTCCACCAGCGCAGGTGTTCGGACCGGGCGTCCAGCCGCTGCGGCATCCAGCATTTCCTGAATGCCGCGGTGGATCAGCAGGTCGGGATAGCGGCGAATGGGCGAGGTAAAGTGCGTGTAAGCGGGATAGGCCAGGCCAAAATGCAGACTGGTATCCACGGTATAAAAGGCCTGCGACAGACTGCGCAGGATGATGGTCTGGATCAGGGTGGCGTCGGCGCGCTCGCGGGTGGCCTCGATGATCTGCGCCAGATCCGCACTGCGTGGACGCGCTGGCAGGCGTACCGGGACGCCCAACTCGCCAAGAAAACGGCGCAGATCTTCGATCTTGTCGGCATTCGGTTCTGGATGTACCCGATACAGCATGGGAAATTGATGAATGCGGAAATACTGCGCCGCACAGACGTTGGCGGCCAGCATACACTCTTCGATCATGCGATGCGCGATGTTACGCTGTAACGGCACGATGGCCTCGATCCGCCCCTGCTCATTGTAGAGAATCCGGCTCTCCTGACTGTCGAACTCGATGGTGCCACGTTCTTCCCGTGCCTTTGCCAACGCGGAATAGAGCGCGTGCAAGGTCTGCAGATGGGGAAGCAAGGCGGCATCTGCCCCTTCGGCGGGCGTCTCGCCAGCCAGGAGCTGCGCCACTTCATCGTAGGTAAAGCGCCGCTGGGAACGCATCACCGCACGCGCAAAGCGAAAACGCTGCACCTCCCCATTGTCGGCGATTTCCATCTCACAGAGCATGCACAGGCGATCTACCTGCGGATTCAGGGAGCACAGGCCATTGGAAAGCACCTCGGGGAGCATGGGAATGACGCGGCGCGGGAAATAGACCGAATTGCCCCGCCGTCGCGCCTCCTGGTCGAGAGCTGACCCCAGTTGTACGTAACTCGCCACATCGGCGATGGCCACAAAGAGGCGGAATCCGCTCTCCCCCATCCGCTGCGCGTACACAGCGTCGTCAAAATCTTTGGCGTCGGCCCCATCGATCGTCACCAGCGGCAGGTCGCGCAAGTCGTAGCGCCCCAGCTTCATTTCTTCCGGGACCTCCGGCGCGATGGTGGCGGCCTCCTGCTCGACTGCCTCCGGCCACTGGAACGGTAGACCGTAGCTGCGCACGGCGATCTCGACCTCCATACCCGGGGCCATGTGTTCACCAAGTATCTCAACGATGCGTCCCTCGGGGAGATTGCGCCCGTCGGGATAGGTTTCAATCTGCAGCACAACAATCTGGCCGTGTACCGGCGCCAGCTCTCCCGCGCCGGTTACCACGAATTCCTGGCTGAGCCGACGGTCTTCCGGCAGCACGTAACGGCTTTCTCCCTCCGCATGGTAGCGTCCCACCACCTGGGTCAGGGCATGTTCGAGTACGCGCACGACGGAACCCTCGAGGCGCCCGCGCCGATCCTCACCAATTACCCGACCGAGAATAAGGTCGCCATGGAACACCTTGCGCATCTCCCGGGGGGAGAGAAACAGGTCCTTGCCACCATCGTCGCGCGAGAGAAAACCGAAGCCATCGGGGTGGGCGATCACGGACCCGCGGATCAGCTCCATCGCTTCTGCGAGCCCATAGGCTCCACGCCGGTTGCGCAGTAACTGGCCATCACGCTCCATGGCGCGCAGGCGCCGCCGTAGCGCCTCCTGATCCTCCTCCGCAACCTCCAGGTCTTCGATGAGATCTTCCAATCGGGCGGGATGCCCCAATCCCTCCAGGTAACTCAGAATAAACTCGCGACTGACGATGGGGCGCTCATATTTTTCTTTTTCCCGCTCGTACATGGGATCCCGATCTGGCAGGGACAGGCTGGGCGACTCTTGCTCCGGCATTGACAAAAACTCCTTGTTGGTAGATGATGCGCGCTATTGCCGAGGTGGCGGAATTGGTAGACGCGCTAGGTTCAGGTCCTAGTGAGCGAAAGCTTGTGCTGGTTCGAATCCAGTCCTCGGTACCACTCTCCTAGAATTTTTTTGGTCATTTCATTCAATGTTTGCAAGCTGACTTGCCTTACTATCCCTGAAGGCGAGTCTTTTGTCCATGCGTCTGCAGGTTGCAGTCCGGGCAATCACCTACGAAGAAACCATCGATGAATCCGGAAATTTTAGTACTTTTTACGGTAGGAACCAGCGCCTCTGGCAAATCAACCTGGGCACAGGATCTTGGCAAGCGCTTTCCCCACCTGCAAATCGCAATCCTCGAACGCGATCAACTGCGCCGCGCGCAATACGACAAAAATCATGACACGGCGTTCTCCTGGACTGGCTGGGATGTTGGGCAAGAAAGCGAAATTCAGAAGCAATGGGTAGAGCAAGTGCGCCGTCTGCTGGATGCAGATGTGCTGGTTCTGGCCGATACCCACATCGATCCCGAGCAGTTGGCGCGCGAGGCGACCCTCCTGTGCGAGATGGGAGTGCGCGAAATGGCATTGCAATATTTTCCCGCTCAGCCTTTGGTCGAACTGATTCGCAAAGACCAGGGCCGCTCTTATCCGGTGGGGGCTGCAGTCTTGCGCGAGCAGATCCAGCGGCTTCAGCCCCAAGATGCCTACTGGCAGGCGTTGGAGGCTGCAGAAGCCAGCTGTGCTAAGCTGAAGGAATAAATCATCGCCAGCGGAGGAGTCCCAGCATGAACCTCAGACCGCCAGATCTCTCCACAATCGTCGAGGCAGAGCAGAAACGCCTGGGAAAATTTGCCCGCCCAGTCGCCGTCCTTCTTATCGTGGTGGGCATCATTGGCCTCATCAGCCCGGTATTTCTCTCCACCCTTACCGTTGGAATTGTCGCCGCCATCTTGATTCTCGGCGGAGCTTTCTGGTCCGTGCACCTCTACGGCGATAGTCAACGGCATTTCTCCGACTGGCTACGGCCCCTGCTCTTGCTTATCACCGGTCTCATCATCGTCTGGGAACCGGCCGCCGGGATTGCCAGCCTCGGCCTGCTGTTCATTCTCTATTTTCTGTTGGATGCCTACCGGAATTTTACCGCTCATCAACGCTCCGGGGGACTGGGCCGCCCTTGGTTCATCTTCAGTGGCATCGTCGATGTCTTGATCGCCCTGTTGTTTCTCCTCACCTGGCCCCGGGGCTCCATAGTTTTGGTGGGCATTTTTGTGGGCATCAACCTGATCTTCGATGGCATTGCCTTGCTGCTGCTCAGTCGGCTCCTGAAAGGAAACGGCAGATAAACACGGTGCTCCTATCTGGAGCGAGCGGAATGATCCTGCTCCAAACGATACACCCACGCCAATAATTCGGCCACCGCTTGGTATAATTTTGGTGGAATTTGTTGATCCAGATCCAATTGCATCAATAAGCTGACTAACTCCTGCGAGTGGTGCACATAGATCCCTGCGGATTCTGCGGCGGCGATGATCTGCTCGGCAATCAGTCCTTGCCCCTTGGCCACCAGGGTCGGCGCCGCATCACCGGCCTGATAGCGGAGCGCCGCGGCAGCTTTTTTGTGCTTCGGATCGACCGTTTCAGCCATTTTCCGCTTCGAGGCGGATATTTGCCTGCAATCCCAGCAGTTCCAGCGCCGAGCGCAATTCTTCGAGTTTGGCGTGTAGACTCTTCAGAATCTGTGATGACACTTGCATCCGTAAGCTCAGATTGTCACCACGCAGGCGCATGCGTGCGTCGAGGTGCCCCAAGGAGGGAAGATCCATTTCCAGTCGGCTCTCCCAAGAGCTCAGCTCTTCCACGGCAAGCACTTTGCCATCCTGGGCATCCTCGTGGCGACGGCTTACCTTCCAGGTAGCGTTTTGCCCGGGCCACACCGCCACGTTCCAGAGCAATTGCTGCTGCATCAGTACCTGCCCCTGCTGCTGCAGCACGGGATGCAGCGCCGCTGGCACGGTAAAGGCAGAAGAACCCTGGGCCGCCACTTGTGCGTAGACCCCCAGCGCCTGTTGCGCCTGCGCCAAACGAAACGGAGCAGGACTGAGCGAGGACAAGGCTTCCGCCCCACCGTTCGCCATGTCGCTATGAAGCAATGGGCTCAATTTTCCCTGCGGCTCCTGGAGCAAGCGTTGCGAAGGATAATTTCCCTGCGCCCAGGCCTGTAGATGACTTTCATAAAACATCCCGCTGCTTTCCACGCCGCTCTGCAGAGAAGCGGCGAGAGATGAAGCCAGAATTTGTCCGCCAGAATTGGCGCCAACCAAGGCGAGGGTTGCTGGAGCGGATGCAGGCGCCGCCGCGAACAGTGTTCGGAGAAGAGGCGACAGACTGGTTGCTGCGGAGGAAGATGTACCCTGGGGCTGCAGCAGGAGAAACTTGGCTTCCTCCTCTCCACCCAGGTACAGCAGGGAGAGCTGCCGCAGAGCCGTTGGCCAGCGTTGCGGGAGCTGCATCAGAAAATCCTGGCCACGAATGCGGACCAGACTCAGCTGACCGGATTGACCAATGATTTGTCCGGTCAACAGGGTACCGGCTGAAGTATGCGCCGAAAAGCCTCGATCCGCGCTACCGCCGTCCGGCAGGGCGCGGCCCTGCACGGGACGCAGGGCATCTAGAACTCGGGGCAGATCAGCGGACATTGGCACCCCTCATGGCCACCAGCTCAACCCCGCCACCAGCGACGCAGCTTTCGCCGCAGACTCGCCGGTTGCTCAGCGGTTACGCTGGTTCTCCCACTGCCGAGACCAATGCCCAGGCCCTTGAGAATTTCGCGATCGCGGCTTTGGACATATTGCGCGATGCCTTCCCGGATCGTGGCGGACATGTCTTGAAACTCCAGACCAAGCACCAGGGCATCGCCACGCTGACTGTGCAGATCAGTAAAGCGGGCGATCGCCGACAGCGAGAGTTCATTGCCGCCGCGCAGCTGAAAGCGGACGTCAGGAAAGTGCTCTCCTGCCTGAACGGGAAAATCTCGCGGCGCCGGCCGGAACAGGGCACGCATACCGCCCACACTGATGTCCTGCATTGTGCCCAGCAACGTTTCGGCTCCTTGACGGGAGATCATTACCTGATCGGGATCGCCGACTGCCGGCGGCACCCGATAGAGCTGCCGCCTCTGCATCTGATAGAGGGCCTCGGGAAAATCCAGGATCAGCTCCTCCGGGCCTCGTTCGCGCAGATTCGAACGAAAGCCGGTGATCACGCCATCAATACGCGCCAGCAGTACTACCGAGGTCCCCGGCTGGATTTGCGCCGGCAGGTCGAGAGGTAGATCCAATACCAAGCTGCCAGAATCGGCATTAGGAAGCAGCATGGAGGTGTAACTGCGATCACGCTCCGCAAAGAATAGGGTACAGAAAAGGTGCTCACGGATAATGCGCTCGATTATTTGTAGCGCCTTGCTTCCCGCCCCAATCTGGTATTCTTTGCTGAACAGCTCGTGATGCAGATTCTCAAGACTCTCCGACACCCCGCTCTCCTCCCTCTACGGATGAACATCTAATTTCTACAAATTTCCGTGAAGATCATCCAATTGCCTGTCGTAGATTACTTTGATAGATCTTTACCTTTCCCTGATCGCGCAGGGCCCGCAGGTAGGCTCGACTCAGCAGCCGCAGCCGTTGCTCAGCCAGGGACTTCTGAATTTCATCACGCACCGAAGGATTGAGCAAATCGGGACTGGGCAGGACCACCCCGGCAACCGCGTACAAGGTGCTTGCCGATGCATCCTCCAGCGATCCCACAGTGACCTTACCGCTGGCAGGGGCCGCTGCCAGGAATATTTTCTGGAGCAACGGCGATGACAGGCCATGCGCGTCCCGGCGGGAGATTTCGGGATAATGCACGAGCTCTGCGGAATATTCCTTTTGCCAGGAAGCGATACTCTGTTCCTTGCGTGCCGTTGCCAGCAATTGCTTGGCCTCTGCCAGGCGCATCTTGGCCGCTTGCTGCTGGAGCACGGCACTGCGGACTTGCGTTTCCACTGCCTGCAGGCTCCGTGCCTGGGCAGGCTGGTAATGCATCAGGTGCAGTGCCAGCAGATCGCCGTTGGCAAGTCGCAAGGCGCTGCTGTTCTTGCCGGCGCGCACCGCCGCACTGAAGGCCAGCTTGACGGCTGCCGGGTCAGCGAATACCCCGGTACCGGCTTTTCCTTCCTCCAGAAGGCCGCTCGGCTCTGGCGTCAGGTGGTATTGCTTGGCCACCGCTTGGAGATTTGGGCTACTGAACAGCAGGTTTTTGAAGTTGTCGACCTGTGCTTCGAATTGCAGCTCGTCGGCAAAGTCCTTCTTCCCAAGAACGATGTACTGTACCTGAAGTTGCGCGGGCTGCTGGAATTCCGCCTTATGGGCCTGGTAATACTGGTCGATCTCTGCCGCACTTGGGCGCACCTGGGCAATGAATTGCCCATTGTGCAGGGTCAATAAGTAGACATCGCGGTATTCCTGGGACCACTGCCAGACTTGTTGTGCCTCCTGGGGCGAGGCACTGGCGAGGATCTGGGGCAGGGCTTGTAATTGCTCCAGCAGCATCCCCTGGCGTAATTGTGCCTCGAACTGCGCGGGAGTCAGACCATTTTCGTTGAGGAGCTGATCATAACGGGCTCGGGAAAACTTCCCGTTCTCTGAAAAAACTGGCATGGCGACAATCTTGGCGCTCAGGGCGCTGTCGGGTACCTGCAGATGCAGCTTGCTCGCCTGGTGCGCCAGCAGCAGATCGTCGATCATGCTATCGAGAACCTGCTGCGCGAAGGCTGGGGTCTTGGTCACTTTGCTAGCCGTGTCACTGCCAAAAACATGGGCGTACTGCTCTTTCGCCTGTTGCAGACGGTGTTGAAAGATGCTGCTGCTGATCTTTTCGCCGTCCACTTTGGCGACCACCTCGGTGGAATCGCCTTGGTTGAATAGGTAGCCGCTCACGCCCCAAAGGATAAAAGACAAACCAATGACGAGCATCCCGATTTTTGCCACCCAGGATTGGGCCAGACCGCGAAAGACATCAAGCATAGAAAAACCTCAAAGGTGTGGACTATCCGTAAGCACCGAGACATAAAAAAAGGCGACCCCATCGGGGTCGCCTGCGTTGTGGCGGGGTGGACGGGGCTCGAACCCGCGACCTCCGGCGTGACAGGCCGGCATTCTGACCAACTGAACTACCACCCCACAAGGGCTGTGGTGGGCGGTGAGGGGCTCGAACCCCCGACATTCGGCGTGTAAAGCCGACGCTCTACCAACTGAGCTAACCGCCCGACCAGAAGACCTAGTTTACTGCATCCCGAAGCGCTTTTCCAGCCTTGAACTTGGGCGAGCGGCTGGCAGGGATCATGATCTCTGCTCCCGTGGCGGGGTTACGCCCCTTGCGTGCCTCACGCTCAGCAACCATAAAGGAACCAAACCCGACCAAGGTTACCTGGTCACCGGCTTGCAGGGCCTCGGTAACGACTTTGATCGCTGCATCGAGGGTGCGGCTGGCTGCAGCGCGGGATACGTCGGCTTCTTCTGCAATTTTCTCGACCAATTCGGATTTGTTCATATTCCTTGTCTCCTGAGTGTGTACTGTAAGGCTTGACGATTGAGGCCAGAGTTTTATAACAGGACAAAAAAAGCGCTGTCAAGAACAGCTGCAAAAATAAACCGCCCCAGATTTATTTCTGGGGCGGCAATTAGTTTCAGTGCGCCGCGCCACGTTTGCCGGTGCCTTCCTCGACCGGAACTGCGGCCGCCGCCACGGCGCCCTCTTCATTGGCCGGTACCGGTTCAGGCATCCGTTCCAGGGCAATGGCAAAGACCTCGTCTATCCAGCGCACCGGTTTGATGGTCAGGGCATCGCGCACGTTTTTGGGAATATCCTGCAGATCCTTTTCATTCTCTGCCGGGATCAGCACGGTGCTGATGCCACCGCGATGTGCTGCCAGCAGTTTTTCTTTCAATCCACCAATCGGCAGCACTTCGCCACGCAAGGTAATTTCACCGGTCATAGCCACACTGGCGTGCACCGGGATACCGGTCAGCGCCGAAACCAGGGCCGTGACCATACCGATACCGGCACTCGGACCATCCTTGGGGGTGGCACCTTCCGGCACATGAATGTGCACATCCCGGTTCTGATAGAAATCCGGGGCAATACCGAGAATACCGGAACGGGCGCGCACCACGCTCATCGCTGCCTGGATCGACTCCTGCATGACGTCGCCCAGCTTGCCGGTGATCAGCAACTTACCCCGTCCCGGGACCACCACCGCTTCAATGCTGAGCAGTTCGCCACCTACTTCCGTCCAGGCCAGGCCAGTGACTTCGCCGATGCGATTCTCTTTCTCGGCCTTGCCAAAATCGAAGCGCTGAACGCCAAGATACTTGTCGAGATTGCGCTCACTGATCTGTATCTTGCGGCGTTTTTTGTCGAGGAGCAGCTCCTTGACCACTTTGCGGCAAAGGCGCGCCAGTTCCCGTTCGAGATTCCGCACCCCAGCTTCGCGGGTGTAATGACGGATGATATCCCGAATCACGGCCGTCGAGATCTGGATTTCGTCCTTCTGCAAACCGGCCTTCTCAATCTGCTTGGGCAGCAGGTACTGATTGGCAATGTGGATTTTCTCGTCTTCGGTATACCCCGAGATGCGAATCACCTCCATACGATCCATCAGCGGTGCCGGGATATTGAGGGTATTGGCAGTGGTGACGAACATGACCTCGGACAGATTGAAATCCACCTCCAGGTAATGATCGTTGAAGGTGTTGTTCTGCTCCGGATCGAGGACTTCGAGCAGGGCCGAGGCCGGATCGCCGCGAAAATCCATGGCCATCTTGTCGACTTCGTCGAGCAACATCAGCGGGTTGCGGGTACCCACCTTGGACAGGCTCTGCACGATCTTGCCAGGCAAGGCGCCGATGTAGGTGCGGCGATGCCCGCGGATTTCCGCTTCATCGCGAACGCCGCCGAGGGACATGCGCACGAACTTGCGCCCCGTCGCTTGCGCGATGGAACGGCCCAGACTGGTCTTACCCACCCCTGGCGGGCCCACCAGACAGAGGATCGGGCCATGGCTGTTGCCGACCCGCTGCTGCACTGCGAGATATTCCAGGATCCGCTCTTTCACGTCTTCCAGGCCGTAGTGATCGGCATCCAGAATCTCCTTGGCATGGGTCAGGTCCTGGGTGATCTTGCTGCGCTTCTTCCACGGCACGGCAACGAGCCAGTCGATGTAGTTGCGCACCACGGTGGCTTCCGCCGACATCGGGCTCATCATGCGCAGCTTTTTCAGCTCTGCCTCGGCCTTGGCGCGCACGTCCTTGGGCATACCGGCCTTCTGGATCTTGCGCGCCAGCTCGTCGGCCTCGTTGCCGCCCTCCTCCGACAGATCCCCCAGCTCCTTTTGAATGGCCTTCATCTGCTCGTTGAGGTAGTACTCACGCTGGCTCTTTTCCATCTGCCGCTTGACGCGACCGCGAATCCGCTTTTCCACCTGCAACAGATCGATCTCGGATTCCATCATGCCGAGCAGATGTTCGAGCCGCGCACGGGTCTCGGCCTTTTCCAGGATGTCCTGTTTCTCTTCGAGCTTGAGGTTGAGATGGGCGGCCACGGTGTCGGCCAGGCGCGCCGGATCGTCGATGCTCGCGAGGGTTTGCAGGATCTCGGGCGGGATCTTCTTATTGAGTTTGACGTAGGCCTCGAACTGCGCCTGCACCGAACGCACCAGGGCCTCCAGCTCGCGGTCATTGGCGGTGCCGGAACGAACCACGGCAATCTGCGCGCGCAGGGTCCCTTCTGCCGGCAGAAAGGCCTGGATACGGGCCCGGTCGGTACCTTCCACCAGCACCTTCACCGTGCCATCCGGCAACTTCAGCAGTTGCAGAATGGTAGCGACCGTTCCCATGCGGAAGATCCGCTCCGGCTCGGGATCGTCATCGGCGGCGTTGCGCTGGGCAACGAGCAGGATCTGCTTGTCGCCGGCCATGGCGTCCTCCAGGGCGCGGATGGATTTTGGCCGTCCGACAAAGAGAGGGATGACCATAAAGGGAAACACCACCACGTCGCGCAGGGGCAGGACGGGGACGATGAGGGATTCTTCGCTCAATAGAGAACTCGTTTTGGATTCAGCCACGCTTCACTCCAGGGTAGCGGGGAAGAAAAACTCTCCCCATGGGAGGAGGAAATGGGGGCCGACGCTGTAGTTTTCAACAGCGTCGGATCAGGAAGGTTCAGGCAGGGTGAGAAGCATCCACCTTGGCCGCTTCGTCGTAGACCAGTAGCGGCTGGTTGCCACTTTCGACGACTCCGGCATCGATCACCACCTTTTTGATACCCGACATGGAGGGTAGCTCGTACATGGTATCGAGCAAAATATGCTCGAGAATCGAGCGCAGTCCACGTGCACCGGTCTTGCGCGTGAGGGCCTTCTTGGCAATGGCGCGCAGAGCCTCGGGGCGGATCTCAAGCTGGATGCCCTCCAAGGCAAAGAGCTTTTGATATTGCTTGACGAGGGCATTCTTGGGCTCGGTAAGGATCGTCACCAAGGCATCTTCGTCCAGCTCTTCGAGCAGGGCGATGATGGGCAGACGACCGACAAACTCCGGGATGAGTCCATAGCGCACCAGATCCTCAGGCTCGAGATTTTCCATCATCGTCGCCATGGCCAAGTTTTCGTTACCCTTCTTGATCTTGGCCCCAAAGCCGATACCGCCCTTCTCCAGGCGGCTGGCGACGGCCTTTTCCAGGCCGGCAAAGGCACCACCACAAATGAAGAGGATATTGCGGGTATCGACCTGCAAAAACTCCTGCTGCGGGTGCTTGCGGCCACCCTGCGGCGGCACCGAGGCGACCGTGCCTTCGATCAATTTGAGCAGGGCCTGCTGCACTCCCTCCCCCGACACATCACGGGTGATGGAGGGATTTTCGGATTTGCGGGAAATCTTGTCGATTTCATCAATATAGACGATGCCCGTCTGCGCCTTCTCAACGTCGTAATCGCACTTCTGCAGCAGCTTCTGGATGATGTTTTCGACATCTTCACCGACATAACCGGCCTCGGTCAGGGTCGTGGCATCGGCCATGGCGAAGGGGACATTGAGCAGGCGCGCAAGGGTTTGCGCCAGCAAGGTCTTGCCCGAACCAGTGGGACCGATAAGCAGGATATTGCTCTTGTCGAGCTCCACATCACTACCCGACCCGCCATGTTCAAGACGTTTGTAATGGTTGTACACCGCTACCGA
>NZ_JBYCKU010000025.1:0-3647 GCF_057473545.1 Acidithiobacillus sp. TH-A67 | reverse complement strand
GTCTTCTCTTCGATGGTATGGGCTGGCACCGAGACGTGCTGTTCCTTGCCCTTGGTGTCGGTAAAACGAAAATCAATGAACTTGACATCTTTTTCGGTGATCAGCGTTAGAACTTCTGCTGGGGTCATACCCATTTGTTGCACTCCTGCCTGTTATATGAAACGCACTCGATAGGTGAGCAAATTATGTGCCATCCATATCGCCGGTAAATCCGGGGGCGTAGACACCAATGATGCACCTAAGCAGTGCAATGGAAGCTCCGTATGCACTATAACCGTGCGTTACGGTAGGATTCTATCAAGATTATGGCGTTCGTATTCTTTTAACTATATGAACTAAAAGCGCTTATCTATGGTGGCACGAATTCTGCAACAGAGCATTCGCTTTTTTACCACCTACGAGGACAAGCGAAATGAAAAAAGCGTGGATACTTTCCGCTGCCGTAGTTGCCGCCCTAGCCGCTCCCATGGCTGATGCTTCTTTGAATCTGCCGAATCCCATCGAAGTCAGTGCTGGACCGCTGGGCAAGATTGGGGTGCAGGGTGCCATCAGCGGCCTGGGTTTCTGGCAGGACAATCCGCAGGGAGTTCCAGGCACTCTCGGGGCCAAGTATGCGGGTGCTACCATTAGCAATGGTTCGGTAATCGTGCAAAAGAGCTCGGGTCTGCTGCAATTTTATGCCCAGGCTGGCGTCTACAGTTTTCCCACCCTGGCGGCGTCGCTTACCGGCGCTAATCCCACTAGCACCATAAACGATTTCGGCGCCCTGCCCATTGCCTATCTGAAAATTGCGCCCAGTGGCAACTTTTCCATGGAAATCGGCAAACTTCCCACTCTGATTGGCGCCGAGGGTGGCTTTACCTATCAGAATATCAATATCGAGCGCGGATTACTTTGGGATATGGAGCCGATTGTCAGCCGCGGCATTCAATTCAATGCTAGCGTTGGTCCACTGAGCGCCTCTTTATCGTGGAACGATGGCTATTATTCCAATCGCTATAATGTTCTGAGTGGATTACTGACCTATACCATCAATAGCGCCAATACCTTGGCATTTTATGCCGACGGTCCCTTGGGAAAAGTGCGTACGTCCGCCAATAATGCCGCGTACACCCCGTATGGTACAGTCAGTCAGATCTATGGCCTGATCTACACCTATAGTTCCGGACCGTGGACCATTGAACCCTATTTCCAATACATGATCACGCCTAAGTCGGCCCGTCTGGGGATCGACAAGAACTTTGACAACTACGGTGGATCGCTGTTGGTAAACTATGCCGTAGACTCCGACATTTCCCTGGCTGGCCGAGTGGAGTACCTTGCCGTCGGCGGCGTACCGGGAGAAGCTCTGGAAAGCGTTGCTTCGTCGCTGACTGATCTTCCTGACGACTCCCATGCCTGGTCACTAACGGTAACCCCCACCTATCAATCGGGGGATTTCTTCGCCCGTGCGGAACTCTCCTACGTTACCGCCTCAACACCTACGGGTACCGGATTTGCGGGCCAGAATGGTCTGGCGACCAATCAGGTGCGCGGGATGGTCGAGACCGGCTTTCTTTTCTGATGGCAATCACAAGGGGGTAGAGGTATGAAACTGGTTACGGCAATCATCAAGCCGTTCAAACTGGATGATGTACGGGAGGCGCTCTCGGAAGTCGGCATTCAGGGCCTGACGGTAACGGAAGTCAAAGGGTTTGGGCGGCAAAAGGGCCACACGGAACTGTATCGCGGGGCCGAATATGTGGTGGATTTTCTGCCCAAGGTAAAAATCGAGACGGTGATCAAGGATGAGTTTCTTGATATCGCGATCGAAGCAATCTCTAAAGGTGCGAAAACAGGAAAAATCGGCGATGGAAAGATTTTTATCTCCGAAGTAGTCCAGGCCATTCGCATCCGCACCGGCGAGAGTGGCGATGAGGCCCTCTAGTCCGGCGTACTGATAAACGTATCGTTTCAAAACACCGTTACAAAGGAGAGGTTTTATGTCTGTGTCCTGGCTGAATACCGGCGACAACGCGTGGCAGCTAACGGCAGCAACCATCGTTGGCTTGCAAAGCGTCCCCGGTCTCGTTGTCCTCTATGGCGGCATCGTCAAAAAGAAATGGGCCATCAACTCTGCTTTTATGGCCTTCTACGCCTTCGCGGCGGTGCTCATTGCCTGGGTTCTCTGGGCCTATAATATGGGTTTTGGCCATGAATGGTTCCCCTTCGTCGGTCTGCCCCACCCCATCATCAGCATGCAGGATGAATTGACCCAGGCATTACTGCCGACATCAAATACCACTGCCAATTTCCCGATGTCGACGATGGTATATTTCCAGTTCGTCTTCGCGGCCATCACTTTGGTCATTATGGCGGGCGCCTTTCTCGGACGCATGAGCTTCAAGGCTTGGATGATTTTTGTGCCCCTATGGTTGACCTTCTCGTACACCGTTGGCGCGTTCAGTCTCTGGGGCGGTGGTTTCCTGTCCTCTTTGGGCGTGATCGACTACTCCGGTGGCTACGTGATCCATTTATCGGCGGGTATTGCCGGCTTTGTTGGTGCCGCCGTGATCGGTCCCCGTCTGGCCCGTGATCGCGAAAATTTCCAGCCTAACAATGTGCTCTTGATGCTCGTTGGCGCCGGCCTCTTGTGGCTGGGATGGAACGGCTTCAACGGCGGTGATCCCTACGCTGCCAGTCGTGATGCCGGTGCGGCAGTGCTGAACACCAATCTCACTACGGCAGTCAGTGTGATTGTCTGGACGATGATGGACATCTTCTACTTCAAGAAGCCATCGGTGATCGGTGCGGTGCAGGGTATGATCACCGGCTTGGTGGCCATCACCCCGGCGGCGGGTGTGGTGGATGGCTGGGGCGCGATCGCTATTGGTATTGCCTCTGGCATCATCCCCTGGATCAGCATGAACATCGTCGGCAAGACCGCCCTGTTCCGCAAGGTGGATGATACCCTTGGCGTGTTTCACACGCATGCGGTGGCAGGTGTGCTGGGCGGCATCATGACTGGCCTGCTCGCTACCAAAGAGGGTTGCGCGGCGTTTGGCCTCTCCAATCCTGGCGGTGCCATTGCTGGCAATTGGCATCAGGTCTGGTTGCAGATCATTGGAGCCGCCTTCATCATTGGCCTCAATATCGTTGTTACCTTTATTCTGCTCAAGCTGATCAGCCTGGTAACGCCGTTGCGCATGAGCGAAGAGGAATTGTTGATTGGTGATGATGCGGTGCATGGCGAGGAAGCCTACGCGTTCTACGGCGAAGGCGAGAGGCATCCGGTCCTGGGTGACTGATCTGGTCGTGCCGTAGCCGTTCAGCAGCGGCGGCCCTCGGGTCGCCGTTTACTTTTGGGGCAGGAGGACTTTTGATGGCGACAATATTGGTTTTGCAACATCACCCAGACGAAGGGTTGGGTAGCCTCGCTCCGCTCCTTGCGAGCCTTGGCTACGCAACGGACGTACGCGCGCTGGAGCGAGGCGATCCGGTGCCCAGCAGCCCGGCGTCGTATGTGGCCCTGATCGTCATGGGTGGCCCCATGAGCGTGCACGATGAAGCGGAATACCCCTGGTTGCGCGCCGAGAAGGCCTTGATTCGCTCGGCTGCGGCAGAACAGTTTCCGATCCTGGGGCATTGTTTGGGGGCGCAGCTCATCA
>NZ_JBYCKU010000024.1:0-33522 GCF_057473545.1 Acidithiobacillus sp. TH-A67 | reverse complement strand
TCCTATCCATTTAGCCAATCAAAACCCTCTGAACTGGCGGAAAAAACAAACCCCTTGCAGAACAAGGGGTTGTATATCAAAATTGGTGGAGGCGGCGGGAATTGAACCCGCGTCCGCAAGACCTAGACCACCGGATCTACATGCGTAGTTTGTCTATTGGGTTTTAACCCGGTGCGACTCCGACAAACAGGATGCGCACCCAGCGATTCGGCTTTACTTTAATGCGGGACCCACCGACCAGGTCCGGCACGATTCCATGTTTCGTCGACCCCCCGCAGGCCTTGCGGCCACCGGACCCATGGACAAACCCGGGCGGAGGGCTCACTGCTTACGCAGCGAGGGCGTAATTGCTGTCGTTGGCAATTATGAATCTGCGATCAGTTTTAAGAGCGAACCGCAGCTCTGCATGCACCGAAGGCTTCGCGACCTGCGTCGAAGCCGGTCGCCCCCTTGTTACGCGTTAGACTATACCCCTGCTGGGCAAGTTCCGAAAGAGACGCCAAGCTTGGCGTCTCAGTCGCTCTCCTCGACGAGGCGACGCAGTCGGAATAACGCCTCCAGGGCAGCGCGGGGGCTGAAGTCCTCCGGATCAATTTCCCGTAAGGCCTGAATCGCCGGATGCGGTACATCGATAAAGAGGGATAATTGCTGTGTGGTGCTTTGTGGCTCTGCGATGGGGGCGCGCGCAGGATCTTCCAGGCTCGCCAGACGCGCTCGCGCGCTCTGCAAAACGGTATCCGGCAAGCCGGCCAGGCGGGCAACTCCAGTCCAAAGCTTTGCGTTGCCGGTCCGTCCTCGATCTGATGGAGGAAGGTGACGCGGTCGTTGGCCGCCAAGGCATCGACATGGACGTTTGCCAGCAAGGGATGCTGCATCTCGGTCAGTTCAAAGTAGTGCGTGGCGAAGAGGGTATAACTCCCTTTGCGTAGCAGCTCCTCGGCGGTGGCCCAGGCAATCGCGAGGCCATCGTAGGTAGCGGTACCGCGTCCAATCTCATCCAGAATGATCAAGCTCTGTGCCGTTGCCAGATGGAGAATCTGCGCGCTTTCCTGCATCTCTACCATAAAGGTCGAGCGCCCGCCGGCGAGGTCGTCGGCGGCACCAATGCGGGTAAAAATCTGATCCACCGGACCCAGCCGCGTCGATTGCGCCGGAACCCAGCAACCAATATGGGCCAGAAAGACGATCAGCGCCACCTGGCGCATGTAAGTGGATTTGCCGCCCATGTTGGGGCCGGTGATCAGCAGCATACGCCGCTCTTTGTGCAAGTGCAGATCGTTGGGGACAAATTGCGCGCCCAGCTCGACCTCCACCAACGGGTGCCTTCCTGCTGCGATCTCCAGCACCGCCTCGTCGCAAAATTCCGGCGCTGTCCAGCGCAAGCTATGGGCCCGTTCGGCAAAGTTGGCGAGCAGGTCCCACTGCGCGATTTCTGCGAGCACCTCCTGCAAGGCGGGAAGCTGTTCTGCCACCGTATGCAAAAGCTCCGTGTAGAGCGCCTTTTCGCGCGATAGGGCGCGGCTTTCGGCAGACAAGACCCGATCTTCGATTTCCTTCAGGGTGACGTTACTGAAGCGCTCGGCATTTTTGGTGCTTTGTCGGCGTCGATAGTCGGCGGGTACCGGCCCCTCGTAGCTGCGCGGAACCTCGATGAAATAGCCGTGCACGCGATTGAACTGGACGCGCAGCTGGGCGATACCGCTGCGCTCCCGCTCGGCTGCTTCGAGATCTGCCAGCTCCTGCCCCACATTTTGCTCGGCGTGGCGCAGTGCCCCCAGCTCGGGATCGTAGTCATCGCGCAGATAGCCGCCATCGCGCTGGCTCAGGGGTAACTCGTCGACGAGTGCACGTTCCAGTAAACCTTGCAACTGCGCGAATCTTTCCAGATCTGCACTGCCGGCCGTGGGACTGGCAGGCACGTCGACGGCTGCGATGGCAGCAAGGATCCCCGGCAGGCGCTGCAGAAAATATCGCAACTGCCCCAGATCGCGTGGGCTGGCACGCTCCAGGGCAACGCGGGTCAGTACGCGCTCGATATCGGCAAGCCCATTCAGGGATTGCTGAAGATTTCGATACCGAGATCCTTCTACCAGCTGCGCAACCCGCTGCTGACGTATAAGAAGTTCCTCACCTTGGCGTAAGGGTCGCAAGAGCCAGCGACGCAAAAGGCGCGCGCCCATGGGGGTTTGGCAATGTTGCAGTAAGCGCCAGAGGCTGGGCCCGTCGTTGTCCCGCCCGGCAAGAATTTCCAGGGAACGCAGCGCATTGGCGTCAATTCCCAGGATTTCCGAGGGGCGCTCCGGAGTGATGCGTTGCACCTGGGCAAGGGAGATTTTGAGCCGCGATTCGGCATAGTCGAGGACGGCGGCAGCGGCGCGCAACGCGAGAGGATGATCGGCAACTCCAAAACTGCCCAGGCGGTTGCCGAAGTAGCGCTGCAGAACTCGCTCACTGACATTCTGCTGAAAAGGTTTCTGGGCGATGTGCTGGCAGCGCTCTGGTGCCAAGCCGGAGAATATCTCTTGACCCTCGGGTAGCAGAATCTCCGCCGGCTGCAATTGCCGTAGACGATCGGCCAGAGCCGCCCGAGAAGCAAAATCCTGCACCCGCAATTCGCCGCTGGCGACGGAGAGAAGCGCCAAGCCCCAAGTATTCTCCGATCCCGGACAGAGGGCGGCCAGTAGCGATTCTTGCTCGGGTTCCAGCAGGCTGGCGTCGACCAGCGTGCCCGGAGTCAGCACGCGGCTGATGCAACGCTCCACCGGCCCCTTGGCCAGCGCCGGATCGCCGATCTGTTCGGCAATCGCCACTTTGAGCCCGGCGCGTACCAGGCGGGCGAGGTAGGCCTCGGCGCTGTGGATCGGTACTCCCGCCATGGGAATGGGCGCGCCGGCGCTTTGCCCGCGGGTGGTCAGGGCAATGCCCAGTAGCTCGGCGACGCGACTGGCGTCCTCGTAAAACAGTTCGTAAAAGTCGCCCATGCGAAAGAAGAGCAGGGCGTCGGGATTCTCGGCCTTGAGCGCGAGGTACTGGCGCATGACCGGTGTATGCTCGTGCTTCGCGCTCATCGGGAACGGCACGTTACCTTGTCGTAATACATGAATAGAAAACAAAAGCCCCGATAGCGAAGCATCGGGGCGAGTTGCAAGGTTATGCCGTCAATTTCGGCTCGTGCCGCCAAAGATCTCCAGCAGCGCCATGAAGAGGTTGATGATGTCGAGGTACAGACCAACGACCAGCAATACCGGCTCCTGGATGCCACCCTGCACCATGCGCTGGGTATCAAAGATGATCAGACCGCTGAAGACAATGACCAGCACCCCGGCAATCGCGAGCTGCAGCGCAGGCATGTGCAGCAGGAACATATTGAGCAGGGAGACCAAGATGGCCAGGATCAGGCCCGTCATCAGGAATCCGGCCATATTGCTGAAGTTCCTGCGCGTGGTCATGGCATATGCGGAAAGACCGACGAACATGACCGCAGTGGTTCCCAACGCCGTCGCGATGATCTGCGGTCCGTCGGGCATACGCAAATACATGGCAATGCCCGGACCCATCATCATGCCCATACCTGCCGCAAAGGCGAATACTAGAGGTACGGCAAAGGGGCTGCGATGCGCGCCGGTATATTGGACCGCAAAGAGCAGGATGAAGGAGCCGATCATCAGCAAAATGGGATGCTGATACGCAAAGGGCGAGCTCATCCCATAGATCGAGGCAATGGCCGAAACCCCAAGGGTGGCGGCGAGCAAGCCGTAGGTCTTGGCCATGAGGCCACCACGGCTCAGGGCCGGCGCCTGATTCCCGTAGGGGTTCATGCCGTCAGGAAACTGATAGGGCTTTTGATCGTAGTTCATCGCGTGACTCCTGAAAAATACCGCTCTCTCCATGTTGTGGGCATCTTGCAGAAAAAACAAGGGCCCAGCTTTTCAATTGCTTGGATTATAACTTCCGGCGGAAGGTTCCGTACAGTCGCAGCCATAGTTTGCAGGTATCCCAATTTTCGGCCAGGGACACAATCCCTATACTACGGGCAGTAACTCGCCGAAAAAGAGACTCTCTTGTGGATGACGAAGCTTGCCGTTTGCGGATCGAAGAACTGCGCTCCTTGCTGCAGCAGGCCAATCAGGCCTATTACCAGAACGACGCCCCCATACTGAGTGATGCAGAGTACGATCGTCTCTTGCGCGAGCTGGGGCAGCTAGAGGAACGCTATCCGCAGTGGCGCCGCCCAGATTCGCCCACGCAACGGGTGGGTGCGGCCCCGGTCAGCGCCTTTGCCAGCGTCGAATATCGCATACCGATGCTGTCGTTGGACAATGTCTTTGATGCCGAGGGCTTTGCCGCCTGGTGGAACAGGCTGGAGCGCGGACTGGGTGATGGTCAGGCGATCCGCCTCAGTGCCGAGCCTAAATTCGATGGCCTCTCCCTGAACCTGCGCTACGAGGGAGGGGATTTGGTAGCTGCGGGTACCCGTGGCGATGGCGTGCATGGCGAAGACGTGACCCATAACGCCCGCACCATTCGCAATCTCCCATTGCGTCTGGCGGGAGAGGGCTGGCCGGATCTGCTGGAGGTACGCGGCGAGGTCGTCATTCCTAGCGCTGCCTTTCTGCGTCTGAACCAGGAACGGGAGGAAAATGGTGAGGCTCCCTTCGCCAACCCACGCAACGCGGCGGCCGGCAGTCTCCGACAGCTAGATCCGCGCATTACTGCGCGCCGTCCTCTTGCTTTTTTCCCTTGGGGCTGGGGCGAAAGCTCTGCCTCGCTCGGGAGTAGCCATCTCGCCATTTTGCAGCGTCTACAGGATTGGGGCTTTGCGCTGCTGCATGATCTGCTCCGACCGATAGACAGCCTGCAGGCTGCCGAAGACTATCAGCAAGAGATGGCCAAGCGACGGGATAACCTGGCTTTTGAAATCGACGGTCTCGTCTTCAAGCTGGACGATCTCAACGCCCGCGAGCGCCTCGGCTTTACTGCCCGAGCGCCACGCTGGGCGATTGCCTATAAGTTTCCCGCCCACGAAGAGACCACGGTGGTGCAGGATATTATCGCTTCGGTTGGGCGTACCGGCGTGATCACCCCCGTGGCCGTTTTGGCGCCGGTAGAAGTTGCGGGAGTGATCGTCAGTCGCGCTTCACTGCACAATCTGGATGAAGTGCGTCGCAAAGACGTGCGTATTGGTGATACGGTGCTGATCCGCCGCGCCGGTGACGTGATCCCCGAACTGGTGCAGGTCTTGGTCGATCGTCGTCCCGAGGCTGCAGCCGAATGGCAGATGCCCAGACACTGCCCAGTCTGCGGCTCGGAAGTCCTGCGGCTCGGTGACGAGGTCGCCTATCGCTGTACAGGGGGGCTGTTTTGTCCGGCGCAGCGGGTCGGTGCGCTACTGCATTTTGCCTCGCGCAAGGCGATGGACATTCGCGGGCTGGGGGAAAAACTGGCGCAGCAGTTGGTGGATTCGGGAATCGTAGGTACTGTCGCTGATCTCTACCGTCTCGACATCGATACGCTGATGACAATGGAGCGCATGGGTCGGCGCTCGGCGGAAAAGCTTCTGGTGGAGCTGACACGCAGCAAAGACACTACCCTGCCGCGTTTTCTCTATGCTCTAGGTATCCCCCAGGTGGGTGAGACCACAGCACGAGCCCTGGCCGAGCAGTTTCGTGATTTGTCCGAGCTGATGGCCGCAGGTGAAGAGACGTTACAGACTGTACCAGATGTTGGCCCGGTGGTCGCTCAGGCCGTCGCCCACTTTTTCGCGCAGAGTCACAATCAGGAAGTCATTCGTGCTCTGCTAGCCGCCGGCATCCACTGGCCAGCACCGGCAGCCCCACAGGGCGGTATCTGGAGTGGCAAGCAATTCGTTCTGACGGGAACGCTGGAGCGCTGGACGCGCGACGAGGCCAAGGCGGAGATTGAGAAGCGCGGCGGGAAGGTCGTATCAGCGGTTTCCCAAAAGACCGACTACCTGGTTGTTGGCAAAAATCCGGGCAACAAGCTGACGCAGGCCGAAAAACTTGGTATTCCGATCCTAGGGGAGGAGGAGTTCGCCAACGCCTTGCGGCAACAGGCGGAATAGAGCGTTGCATCGCAGGTCTAGTCGAACCTGCGGCGCGAGGGTGGCATTGATTTGGGTGCTAACTAAATGATTTGAGAAGCGTTCTGTCGTTGTCGATGTGGGCAAGACTGCTCTCTACTGCAGCAAGGAGCTGTTGATCTGCACCTTGCAGGCGATGGTTTACGCTGGGCAGGGTTTGGATGGCCAGCGGCTGGGCTCGTGCCCGGTTGGCAAACTGAAAGCTCCGTTGTAGGGGAACGGCTTCATCCGCTGAGCCATGCAGAATGGTGACCGGAATCTCCAGGCGCGGAGGATCCTGCAGCAAATCGTGACGCGCCGCATCACGCACGGCTTCGAAGCCGAGCTGATACACCGGGCCGTTGCTGCCGAGCGACCAATCGTGCAGCCCAGAATGTTGCCAAGCCTGTTGCGCCTCTGGAGGAAGGGCAGCAAAGTAGTCCTGGATGAAGTTGTAGGCGGGGGCGATGAGCAGCAGGGCGCGGATGCGCTCGGGCCAGAGTTGGGCGGCACGGGTCGCTACCCAGCCGCCCATGCTCGAACCGACGAGAAAAATCGGCCGGGACGGCAAGGCGTTTAGTGTGGCTTCCAAATCTTCCAGGTAGCGGGAGATGCTCAGTTCGGTAAAACTGCCGTCGGAGATACCCATGCCGCGATAGTCGAAGCGCAGCCATGACCTTTGATTTTGCTGCGCATGGCGGGCGAGAAGCTGCGATTTGCTGCCGTTCAAGTCGGAGGCAAAGCCCGGGAGAAAGACGCCGGTGACTCTCCGCCCGGAATCCTGAAAGTAACCGCGCAGGACCTCGCCATTGCGAACTGGAGTCTCGAAGGGGTTTTCCGTGGAAAGCTGCATATGGCAAGCATGGCACAAAAAAAGGGGCTACAGAAAGCCCCAAAACCACAAAGGAGGAAAGAAACATGCGCTCGCGGTCAAAGTTGACCACGAAAGTCAATATTAGCATTTGCTCGATCTTCTTGCAAGAAACATCCCGACCGGTCGGAAAAAAAAGAGGGCGGCACCGGAACGGGCCGCCCAAAACCACCAAAGGAGGAAGAAACATGCGCTCGCAACCATCACAGCTGCTTGCAACGATTTAGAGCTAGGGGTTCTGGAAAAGTTCCTGAGCCCCTCACGGAAATTGTTACGTGTTGTTTACGGGCTCCGTCTTGATGGTGGCAAAGGCCGCGAGGGCGCGCTCCCGGGCCAAGTGATGGTCCACTAGAGGTAACGGATAGTCTTGCCCCAGCTTGATGCCCTTGGCCTGCACTTGGCCTGGATTGCTCCAAGGTTCCGGTAACAGCTTGTTTGGTAGTGCGGCAAGTTCGGGCAGCCAGCGCCGCTGATAACGCCCCTCGCCATCGAATTTTTGCGCCTGCAGTACCGGGTTGAAGACGCGCAAATAAGGGGCGGCATCGCTGCCACAACCCGCGACCCATTGCCATGAGGCGTTGTTGTTGGCCGGGCAGGCGTCGACCAGGGTATCCCAAAACCAGGCTGCGCCCTGCTGCCAAGGCAATAAAAGATCCTTCACCAGAAAGCTGCCCGCGATCATGCGCACGCGGTTGTGCAGGTAGCCGGTTTGCCAAAGCTCGCGCATACCCGCGTCGACAATCGGATAGCCGGTTCGACCGTGTTGCCAGGCGCGCAGCAAATCATCGTCTTGCGCCCAGGAGAACTGCATAAATTCCGCGCGCAGGGGCGTATGGGGTAATTCGGGAAAGTGATAGAGCAGGTGCCAGGAAAACTCGCGCCAGCCAAGTTCCGCGAGGAATTTGTCCGTCGCCTCACGCAGTTCGGGCTGGGCCGCAGCAACTTCCTGCAGGCGCTGCCAGATGCGCCGTGGGCTGATCTCTCCATGCGCGAGGTGGGGCGACAGACGGGATACCTTTTCTGCGGCGGGATAATCGCGGCCCCTGGCATACTCGGCCAAGTTATCCCGGATAAATCCCTCGAGACGCGCGCTGGCACCGTCCTCGCCGGGTTGCCAGTGCTCGAGAAAGCGACTGGCCCAATCCGGGGCCTTAGGTTCCCAGCCCCAGCTATCGGGATCTTCTGACGCGGGTACGCGTGCGGCCGCCTGCGCCTGCTGCGGCTGTGTAAAGGGCGCGTTGACGCTGATGTCGCGCAAAAAACGCTTCCAGAAAGGGCTGAAGACCTTGTAGGGAGCGCCATCCCGCAGGAGCTTCCAGGGTTCGCACAGGGTGTCACCGGCAAAAGATTCCGTCTGTACGCCGCGTTCCCGTAGAACGTCCTTGAGGCGAGCGTCATTGTCGCGTTGCTCTTTGGCGTAGCGTCGATTCCAGAGCACCGCGTCGGCGCCACTGTGCTCGACAATTTCCTGCACGGTTTCCAGGGTGTTGCCACGCCGGCAGACCAGAGGTAACGACAGGGCAGCGAGGCGGGTTTCCAAGGTGCGCAGGCTCTGCCGCTGCCACCACTGGTAGGCTGCTCCGCGCTCGTCGCGAGGATCGCTCAAAAAAACCGGTAGCACAGGGCCGCGCGCCACCGCATGGGCAAAGGCCGGATGGTCATCGAGGCGCAGGTCATTGCGAAACAGCACGATACTGGTCACGGTGATCCCTCAGTGGCAATGACAGGCCACTACCCTACAAAGTAGTCTCGATGCAAACAATGCCTTGTCAATTCTGCGCTAGGCCGGGACAATGCCGCAAATTCGGTGGGGAGCGAAACCATGAAAACTCTGCGCAGGGTCGCGTTTTTTGTGATCTTGTTGGCGATGGCCTCTGGCGCGTATGCGGTACTGGCTCCAGCAGACTCGCAATCGCTGCTGCATGTCGCTGGCGAACAACTGCGAGAGGCCGGCGCGACCCTTCCGCCATCCGCGACAACGATCGCTGCCCAGGGCACGATCGAAGTGTCTTTCTCTCCGCCACTGGGGACGACGGATGTGGTCGTCCGCGCCATGAACGAGGCGCGGCAGCGTCTGTGGATTCAGGCTTACAGCTTTACCAGCGCGCCGATCGCCAAGGCAGCGCTGGCGGCGCAAAAGCGGGGCGTCGAAGTGCGGGTGCTACTGGACAAGAGTCAACGTACGCAGAAATATTCCGAGGCCGATTTCTTCGCCAACCTGGGGATCAATACCCGCATCGACGACCAGCATGCCATCGCCCACAACAAGGTCATGGTCATCGACGACGCCACGGTGATCACTGGCAGCTTCAACTTTACGAAGGCGGCGGAGCAGGCCAATGCCGAGAATCTCCTGGTGCTGCGCGGAAACGCAGCGCTCAATGCCTTGTATGCGCAAAACTTCCTGCACCACTGGTCGCACTCGACGCCGTACGCGCCGCGGCATGGAGCAGACTAGCTCAGACCATACCCTCGAGTAGCTGCACATCGACCAAGGTACCGGCAGGCAGATTGCCGCTCTCTGCCGGGATGATCAGAAAGCACTCCGCCTGCGCCATGCCAGTGAGAATGTGCGAGGACTGCGTCTTGACCGGCGCCACCTGCAATCCGTCTGGCCCAGGCAGCAGTCGACCCCGCTGATAATCGGTACGTCCCGGCTTCTTTTTGATGGGAGTGGCACAAGGTAAGCGCAGCCGCGGTGCCGTCCAGGGGGCACGGCAGCCCATGCGTTTGCGCAAAGCCGGCGCCACGAACTGATAGAAGGTAACAATGGTCGACACCGGGTTGCCGGGCAGGCCGAAAAAGTCCGCTTGGCCGATGCGGCCAAAGGCCAGAGGCCGACCGGGCTTCATGTTCATCTTCCAGAACTGTACGCTGCCCAGACTCTGCAGGAGTTCGGCAATGTAATCGGCTTCGCCGACCGAGACCCCACCACTGGTAATCAGCACATCTGCAGTAGCGCCAGCCTGGCGCAGGGCGTTGCCGATACGCTCCGGATCGTCCGGCAATCGGCCCAGATCGATGGCTTCGCAACCCAGGCGGCGGAGCAGGGCGAGCAGGCTATGACGATTGCTGTCGTAGATTTCCGCAGTCCGTAAGGTTTCGCCGACCGCCCGTAATTCATCGCCAGTAGAAAAGAAGGCCACCCGCAAACGCCGCAGAACCTCCACTTCTGCAATACCGAGACTGGCCAGTACGCCGATCTGACTGGGACGAAGCTGGGTTCCGGCGGGCAGGGCGACTTCCCCTTGCGCTAGATCATCGCCAATTCCTCGAATGTTGGCGCCCGCTCGAATGGGGCTGGTGAAGTGGACGGTTTCGCCATCCCGTTGTGTTTGTTCTTGCGGGACTACGGTGTCGCAGTCATCCGGCACGATGGCGCCGGTCATGATGCGAATGGCTTGTCCTGGGGCGACGCTACCGACATAGGGGTGGCCGGCAAAGGAACTGCCGACGATCTGCCGCGTTATGTCTCCATCGCTGGAACGCAAAGCATAGCCGTCCATGGCGGAATTAGGCCAGGCAGGAATAGGGCTGGCGGCTACCTGGTCGCGGGCGAGAACACGGTCCAGGGCGGCGTCCAGGGCCAGCCACTCGCTTTCTGAAAGGGGTACAGATGCCCCCAGGATGATTTCCAGCGCCTCTTCGACGCTCTTTGCCCTGAGGTCATGCTCATTGTCCTCACAACAGACAGCCATATTCCTACTCTCCATACCAGTGCAACAAAAATCTGGCGATCGCCAGCGGGTCATTCAAATCCAGGCAGGGTACGCCAATCTCCAGGGGAATATCACTGGCTACGGCCAGCACCTCTTCTCCCGCCCGCCAGCGCAGCTCCCGGCCCATTGCGGCGCGGTGCACCAGCAAGCGGGGAATCGGCCAGTCCTGATTACCCTCGCTCAACACCAGATCCGGCACCGGATGCAAGGTCTCCAGCATGGCCTGCCAATCCCCGGGAGCTGCAGCGCGGCTGAGATACCAGCGATTGGGCCCGACGAGCAGCGTGGGTTCGCCCCCCGCCTGCTGCAGGCGCCAACTGTCCTTGCCGGGTTCATCCCAGCGGACGTCGTGGTGCGTCGCTTTGATCGCCGCCACGCGCAGGCCGGCCTCGCGCAGCAGCGGGAGGAGGGCGCAGAGCAGGGTGGTTTTTCCTGAACCGCTATATCCTATAATTGCTAACGTCTTCAAGCAATCGTCCCCTGGAGATCTTCGGGATGATTGCAGTTCAGAGACTCTGCCAAGGAGAGGGGTAAACGATGCTGGGGGATCTTGTCAAAGAATGTGCCAGCGCGACGCTCGCCGCTGTCGAGGTAGTGTTGTAACAAACGTATAAGACGGCGGTGCATCAGCCCAATGACGGGAATGGGGCCATGTTCGTCTTCGGCGAGCACCAGGGGCACACCCTTGCGCCGCACCCAAAGTTGCCAGATCAGGTCATCCGGTAGTGCTGGCGCGTCGACGGGCACGAAGGCAAGCCAATCCTGCTGGGCAGCCGCCAATCCCGCCAGCAGGCCGTACAACGGTCCGGGAAAACCACTTTCTGCATCCGCCAGTACCGGATAGCCCAGCGCGCTATAGCGTTCCTGATTGCGATTGGCGCTGATCAGGATTTCGCGCGCATGCCTCGCCAACGGACGCAGGGAATGATGCAGCAAGGGGCGGCCATGGTACTCCACCCAGCCTTTGTCCTGTCGCTGCATGCGCCGTCCCGCTCCGCCCGCCAATAGCAGTCCAGTGACAGGAAGCGTCCCGCCTTCGCTCGTTGTTGCCATACCGTGATTCTCCGCTATTGTGCTATCCTTGCGCAATTTTCGCGCACGTTTTTTGGAGTGGTTGGCAGGCAGTGGCGATTTGGGATTGGTTTACGGGGAAGGGGCAGGGTTCGCAGCCGCGCGGAGCGGTAGTGGATGCCGGCGTGCCGCCGCAGGAGCGGGTGGACGAATTGCCCCTGCCGGAGCCGTTGTTTTATATCCATCTCCAAGGCTTTGGTAGGCTGCCCGATGATTCCGCATTGCACCACGCCCTGCTGCGGTTTGCGACTCAGGCGGAGTTCCTGCGCCTGCTGCCGCGCCAGAGCGCACGCAGCTTTCTTGCCGAGCGTCCGCAGACGCAGATCGATGAAAACACCTTGGCCGCATTTTTTCGGGTCTTGTTCAGCGAAATCACCCGACGCATGTATGTCGATGCCGCCCGTCAACGACCGGAGGCCGTTGGTCTGCGCTTTACCTTGGCCAAGGCAGAGAACGCTTCGCCTGCGGCACAGACGATCGTAAGCACGGATGCCCATGGCCTGGGGCCGGGGGTGTACCCTTTTACCCATATCCCGGAAAACCCCGATCCGGGCACGGAAAACCCTTTCGTCATTCGTATTCTCTACCGTAAGGATTTAGAAAAATGAAGAAAATTGCCTTTTTCCCAGGCGATGGTATTGGCCCTGAAATCAGTGCCGCAGCGCGCGCAGTACTGGAGACCGTTGCCGAGCTGGCCGCCATACCCATGCAAATTGAAGAAGGATTGGTCGGGGGGGCCGCCTTGGATGTTTATGACGATCCGCTCCCCGAAGCCTCCCTGCAACTTGCCAAAACTGCGGATGCGGTGCTGCTCGGGGCCGTAGGCGGCCCGCAGTGGGATGCCCGGCCGCCGGCACAGCGACCGGAACAGGGCTTGCTGCGCCTGCGCAAGGGACTCGACCTCTACGCCAATCTGCGTCCGGCACAGATCTTCCCGCAGCTGCTGGCGACCTCGCCCTTGCGCCCGGAGCTGGTACAGGACGTGGATATCCTTGTGGTACGTGAATTGACTGGCGACATCTATTTCGGTCAGCCGCGGGGTATCGAAATGGTCGATGGCAAACGGCGTGGCTTCAACACCATGGTCTATGATGAAGGCGAAATCCGCCGTATCGCCCACATTGCCTTCCGGGCGGCGCAGGGAAGGCGGCGCAAGGTCTGTTCTGTCGATAAGGCCAATGTCCTCGAGACCACCCGCCTGTGGCGGGAGGTGGTGACGGAAGTGGCGCGGGAATATCCCGACGTGGCCCTCGAGCATATGTACGTCGACAACGCCGCGATGCAGCTCATTCGCTATCCCGCGCAGTTCGACGTGTTGCTGACCGGTAACATGTTTGGTGACATCCTTTCGGACGAAGCGAGTCAACTCACCGGCTCCATCGGCATGCTGGCGTCTGCATCTCTGGGGGATGGACGCGGTATGTATGAACCCATCCACGGCTCGGCCCCCGACATCGCCGGGCAGGACAAGGCCAATCCCCTGGCGACGATCCTCTCGGTAGCGATGATGCTGCGCCATTCCTTGCAGCAGGAGGAGTGGGCAGAGCGAATCGAGACTGCTGTCAAGCAAGTTCTCGATCAGGGATACCGCACCGCCGATATCGCCAGTCCTGGCGAAGCGGTGATCGGCACGCGTGCCATGGGCGAAGCGGTGGTGGCGGCGTTGCGGGCAGGGGCTGCCGCATGAAGAAAAATGCCTACAAAGTGGCCATCCTCGGTGCGACCGGTGCTGTGGGGGAGGTCATGCGCGAGATCCTCGCGGAACGAAATTTCCCGGTCAGCGAGTTGTTTCTGTTGGCGAGTGAGCGCTCGGCGGGGGATACCCTGGATTTTGCCGGCAAGGCCGTGCGCGTGCGCGATGCCGCGACCTTCGATTGGACGGGGGTGGACATCGGCCTTTTTTCGGCGGGTGCTGCGGCCAGTGAAATCTACGCGCCCAAGGCAGCTGCCGCCGGCGCTGTGGTCATCGACAACACCTCTCGTTATCGCTACGAGGAAGATATCCCGCTGGTGGTACCCGAGGTCAACCCCCAGCGCATTGCCGATTACCAGACTCGCAATATCATCGCCAATCCCAATTGTTCGACCATCCAGATGCTGTTGGCGCTCAAACCCATTGCCGATAGCGTCGGCTTGGAGCGGGTCGTGGTGTCGACCTATCAGGCGGTTAGTGGTGCGGGCAGCCGCGCCATACAGGAACTGGGACGGCAGACCCTGGGAATTTTCAAACAGGAAGAAGTCGCACCGGCGGTATTCCCCAAGCAGATTGCGTTCAACTGTCTGCCGCAGATCGATGTATTTCAGGATAATGGCTATACCAAAGAAGAAATGAAAATGCTCTGGGAAAGTCGCAAGATTCTCGAAGTTCCCGATCTGCCTCTGAGTGCTACCTGTGTGCGTGTGCCGGTTTTTTACGGCCATTCCGAAGCGGTCAACGTGGTCACGCGCAAAAAGCTGAGTGCGGAAGAACTGCGTGCATTGTTAAGCAATGCCCCAGGGGTACAGGTATGGGACGAACGCGAAGCAGGTGGATGGCCTACCGCATTGGATTCGGCAGGCAAGGATGCCACCTGGGTAGGGCGGATTCGGGAGGATTGCAGCCACGAGAGAGGGCTCAACTTCTGGGTGGTGGCCGATAACATTCGCAAAGGTGCGGCGTTGAACAGCGTACAGATTGCAGAGATCCTGATTCGCGACTATTTATGACTGCGAGCAAACTGTCTGGCGGCATAGATGATTCTGGCGCAACCTTGCGATTCGCCACGAAGGGGAGAAGGATGAACAAGAAAGATTGGATGCAGACTCTGCTTTCTTTGGGTCTTGTGTTACCGGGGGTTGCGCAGGCGATTGGCCTGGGAAACCTGGTGGTGCTGTCCGGGCCAGGGGAGCCATTCCGCGCAGAAATTCCCATCCATGGTGCGCATCCGAATCAGCTGGCGGACCTGAACGCGCAACTTGCGGGCTCCGCCGCCTACGCCATGATCCATTTACCGTTTGCGCCGGCAACGCGGAATTGGCAGTTCTCCATACGGCCTGGCGATGCGCCGGCAATCGTCATCAATAGCCCGACGCCGCTTCCTCCCGGGGCAACACCTTTCCTCGTCCAACTCGACTGGGCAGGTGGGCAGATGGTCCGGGAGTATCAGGCCTATCCGGGAACCTACAATGTGCCGCAACGGACCGCATTACCTATGCCTGCGCCACTGGTGAGCAAAACTCCGGCAGCAGCTATGCCCAGTCCCAGCAGTAGCACGGGTTGGCCCAAGGTCGGGCACTATGGTCCGGTCCCCAAAGGATCTTCTCTCTTCCAGATCGCACAGCAATTGAACGGCAGTGCCCAGGTCTCGCAGCAGCAGGCCATGGCTGCCCTGTTCAAGGCGAATCCCGGGGCCTTTATAGAGGGTGACCCCTCCCGCCTCATTGCCGGCGTGATGTTGAAGGTGCCTAGTATTCACGAGGTGCGCGCCCTGAGCCCGCTACAGGCCGCAACGCTACTGCATCGAAAGGAACAGGTGGCGGCACCAGCTAGGGCCAAGGCACAGCCGGCGGTGTCGACGACCGCAGTCACAGCACCCAGCACACCGGTAACACCTGTTGGCGGTACTGCTAAGGTCGCGACAGCCCTGAGTCTAACCAGTGCTCCCGCGCTCTCAGCGGCAAAGAATGCTGAACTCACCCCGGCAGTCACCACCACTGTCTCTGCGACATCGGCAGTTGCGAATCCGGACCAGGCGGTAATCGCAGGCTTGCAAAAGTCTCTCCAGGGTGTTGAAGCACGTCTGGCAGTCGCGCAGCAGCAACTGGCAACACAGTCACTGGAAATCAGCAAGATGTCTCGCAACCAGGGATCGAGCTTCCCGCCCTTGTTGTGGGTATCCCTGGGCGGTAATTTGTTGCTGCTGCTGCTGTTTATCTGGATGTACCGACGGCAGGAGCAGGCCGCCAGTCGGCAACGGGAAATCTCGTCCAAACTCACCGCCTTGGGAAGCGCCGCACGCAGCAAGCAGTCAGTAGCTGCGGCACCCGCTCCTGCATCGGTGACATCATCGGTGGCTTCCCCAGTGGCAGAGGCCGCGCCTTCTGCGCCTACTATCACTCCCACTAAAGGTCCCGTACCGACGCCGGTATCGACACCGGTGCCAGAAGCCTTGCCCGCCACGGGCGCGGCAGAGGCGGAGAGCCATGCTTCTGCCCTGGAGGAACCTGCACCGCAGGCGGCAGAGGCACCGGAAATGGGGGGCAATCGCGACGGTTTTGATGTCGATCCCATCGAACAGGCCGATCTGTATCAAACCTACGGGAAAACGGAGCAGGCCATCAACGTATTGCAGGAGGCGCTGGAAAGTAATCCTCGCCGCCGCGAACTTTACGCGCGCCTGCTTACGCTATATGCCGATGCAGATCGTCGCAGTGATTTCCTCGATCTTGCCGAGCGCATGCGCAGCCGCTTTGGGCCGAACAATTCCGACTGGCAGGAGATTGCCGCGAAAGGACAGGCGTTGTTTCCCGGTAATGCCCTCTTCGAAGAGGAGAAGAATGAGACGACAGAGCGTTCTGTTCCCGCTGCATCGATGTCGGAGTTGAGAGAGCCTGAGGCAAGCTTGGAGCCGTCGCATCCCGCCGATGCGGAAATCGAAAAGCTGGATTTCGATTTCTCTTCTTGGGGAAATCAGGCGGAAACGCAGAATACGGAAGAAGAGCCAGCCTGGACCGATGCTCACCAGAAGATGCTGGATGAGATGAATGAGCAATTCCGCGCCCTGGACGAGGACAGTCGACCCGCCTTGCGCCTCGCCGATGATACGGAAAATGGCATGGGCGCGGCCTCGGCCCAGGAGACCCCGTTAGTAGCCGGCGGGGAGGAGATGTCGCCAGGGCAGGAGCAGGTTGCCAATGCCGCAGATTGGGATGCCGTTGGTACCAAGCTGGATCTGGCGAAGGCCTACGTCGAGATGGGAGATGGCGAGGCAGCGCGTGAATTGCTCATGGAAGTACAACGTGACGGCAACCCGGCCCAGCAAGACGAGGCGATGAAACTGCTCGCCAACGGGTGAACCGCGACGGGAATGGACTTTTCAGGGCAGCGTTGGGCCCTTGGTATCGAGTACGATGGTGACGGGTTCTCCGGCTGGCAGTTGCAGGATGGTCCGCGTACTGTCCAGGGAGAACTGGAGCGGGCTTTGGCCAGCGTTGCCGGCCAGCCGATCCGGGTCAGTGTGGCCGGTCGTACCGATGCGGGGGTGCACGCCGTCTGCCAGGTGGCACACTTCGATAGTCCGGTTGTCCGCCCAGAGATTGCCTGGGTACGCGGTAGCAATCGTTTTTTGCCGCGCGATGTCAGTGTTCGTTGGGCACGGGCCGTACCGCAGGATTTCCACGCGCGCTTTTCCGCTACTGGTCGCAGCTATCGTTATCTGATTCTCAATCGTCAAGAACGTCCTGCTTTGGGTGCCAAAAGAGTGACTTGGGTGCCACGGACGCTCGATCACCCGGCGATGCAGGAAGCGGCCAATCTCTTGCTGGGCACCCATGATTTTTCCGCTTTCCGCGCCGCTGGCTGCCAGGCGAAAAATCCTGTACGCAGCTTACGCTGTCTGGAGATTGAACGTCGCGGTGACTTGCTGATCGCGACCGTCGAGGCAAATGCCTTCCTGCACCATATGGTGCGCAATCTGATGGGTACGCTGCTGTTCGTCGGTCGGGGAGAGCGTCCAGCCGACTGGGTGGCGGAGGTTCTGGCGAGTCGCGATCGTCGTCTGGCGGGAACGACAGCTCCGGCAGATGGTTTGTATTTCCTCCGCGCGGCGTATCCTGACAAATATGGGTTGCCGGAGTGTAGCGACGCCTTTTTCGGAGCATAGGTATGCAAGAAATTTACAGGGATCCCGTGCGTGTCAAGATCTGCGGTATTACCACTCCCGACGATGCACGACTCGCTGCGGCAGTGGGTGCCGATGCCATCGGCCTGGTTTTTTATCCTCCGAGTCCCCGCAATGTGACAATCGTGACAGCGCAGCAGATCCTCGCCGCAGTACCGCCTTTCGTGACCCGCGTGGGTCTTTTCGTCAACCCACAACGGGCCTGGGTAGAGGAAGTCCTGGCGGCGTGTGCCCTCGATATGTTGCAGTTCCATGGCGACGAAGAGCCGGAATTTTGCGTAGGCTTTCAGCGGCCCTATCTCAAGGTTCTGCGCGTGAGCGGGCAGTGTGATCTGCGTCCTTGGCGCGATCGCTACTCTACGGCGCAGGGCCTTCTCCTGGATAAACGCGACACGCAGGTCTTCGGCGGCTCGGGACGGAGCTTTACCTGGTGGCGTCTGCCGCAGGATTTGGGTATGCCTCTGATTTTGGCAGGTGGCTTGCAGCCGGACAATGTCGCGACGGCGATTGATCTCGCCCGTCCCTATGCCGTGGATGTCAGCAGCGGGGTGGAGATTTCGCCAGGACGCAAGGATCGTGGCAAAATGGAGGGATTCATCGCGCAAGCCCGCGCGGCAAGAGAGGCATAGAGGATGGCGGTATATCAGCAACCCGATGAGCGGGGACATTTTGGCGACTATGGCGGGCGTTTCGTCGCCGAGACCCTGATCCCTGCCCTCGACGAACTGCAGCAGGCCTATAAGGCGGCGCAGAGAGACCCCGCGTTTCAGGCCGAGCTGCACAGCGAATTGCGGCAGTTTGTTGGCCGGCCCAACCCCCTCTATCATGCCCAGCGACTGTCCAGCGAGATTGGCGGCGCGCAGATCTACCTCAAGCGCGAGGATCTCAACCATACGGGCGCGCACAAGATCAATAACGCCGTGGGGCAGGCGCTGCTCGCGCGGCGCATGGGCAAACGGCGCCTGATTGCCGAAACCGGGGCAGGGCAGCATGGTGTCGCCACGGCGACGGTGGCCACCCGCTACGGCATGGACTGCGTAGTGTTTATGGGCGAAGACGACATTCAGCGCCAGTCGAGCAACGTCTACCGGATGCGTCTGCTCGGCGCTCAGGTCGAAGCCGTGCGCAGCGGCTCCCGCACCCTCAAAGATGCCCTCAACGAAGCCCTCCGCGACTGGGTAAGCAATGTCGAGGACACCTTTTATGTCATCGGCACCGTGGCGGGCCCGCACCCGTATCCGGAGATGGTGCGCAACTTCCATCGGGTCATCGGTGATGAAGCGCGGGCCCAGTGCCTGGAGCTCACCGGTCGCCTGCCGGATGCTTGTGTTGCCTGTGTCGGTGGTGGCAGCAATGCCATGGGCCTGTTTTACCCCTTCATCGACGACCAGGCGGTGCGTCTGATCGGCGTCGAGGCGGCGGGGCTGGGTCTGGGCACGGGCAAGCACGCCGCGCCGCTCACGGCGGGCCGTCCCGGCGTGCTGCATGGTAACCGAACCTACTTGATGACGGATGAGAACGGGCAGATCGAGGCGACCCATTCCATTTCTGCGGGGCTGGATTATCCAGGGGTGGGCCCGGAGCATGCCTACCTCAAAGATACGGGGCGCGCAGAATACGTTGCCGTTACCGACGCAGAGGCACTGGCCGCTTTCCATCGCCTGAGCCGCGTCGAAGGTATCATTCCCGCGCTGGAAACCTCGCATGCGCTTGCCTATGCCTTCCAGCTGGCGGCGCAGATGCGTGTAGAACAAAGTATCGTGGTCAGTCTCTCTGGGCGTGGCGACAAAGACATCCACACCGTAGCAGCCCTGGAGGGTATTCACCTATGAGCCGCTTGGCAGCCATGTTTTCACGCTTGCAGGAATCTCATCGCACTGCCCTGATTCCCTTCCTGACCGCCGGCGATCCCAGTACCACCGGCGTTGTGGCGCTGTTGCATAGCCTCGTGCAGGCAGGCGCGGATGCCATTGAACTGGGCGTGCCCTTTTCCGACCCGATGGCGGATGGTCCGGTCATCCAGGGATCGAGTGAGCGAGCCCTGGCACGCGGCGTGAGTTTGCGGCAGGTCTTGGCTTGGGTGCGCGATTTTCGTCGGCAAGATCAAGATACCCCGATCATCCTCATGGGCTACCTCAATCCCATTGAGATCCTTGGTATGCGGCACTTTGCCGAGGAAGCGGCCGACGCCGGGGTGGATGCCGTGATTGTGGTGGATCTGACGCCCGAAGAGGCAGAGACGGATACTGCGCTGCTGCGTCAGGCGGGTATCGATCCGATTTTTCTGCTGGCGCCCACCAGTGGTCCGCAGCGGGTTGCCGCGGTCAAACGTCTGGGTAGCGGCTTTGTTTACTATGTCTCCCTGCGCGGTATCACTGGTGCGCAACAGCAGGATTGGGACGAGGTGGTCGCTCGCGTGGCGGAATTGCGGCGCGAACTGGCAATGCCCATGGCCATTGGCTTTGGCATCCGTGATGCGGCTACGGCCAAGCGCCTCGCCGGCAAAGCGGATGCAGTCGTGATCGGCTCGGCGCTGGTGCAGCTACTGCAGCAGGCCAAAGACGATGAGGATGCCCAGCGCCTGGCCAGCGAGTTTCTGGCGCCTATCCGCGCAGTCCTGGATGAGGAGCTGGGCGCATGAATTGGTTTAGCCGCGTTTTGCCGCCCAAAATCAATAAAAAAGTGCCAGAGCAGGAAGCAACGGAAAGCAAGCGCTCGGTGCCCGAGGGACTGTGGTCCAAATGCTCTACTTGCCAGGCGGTTCTCTACCGTAGTGAGCTCGAAGAAAACCAGCATGTCTGTCCCCACTGTGGACACCATCATCGACTCACGGCACGCCAGCGTCTGCAGTATTTTCTCGATCCGGAGCCGCGTTTGGAGATCGGTGCCGATCTGCTTCCCGTCGATCCGCTGCGTTTCAAAGATCAGAAGCGCTACAAGGAGCGCTTGCAGGAAGCCCAGCAGAAATCGGGCGAGAAGGATGCCCTGGTCGTCATGCGCGGCTTGCTCGAAGGGCAGCCGGTGGTCGCCGCCGCCTTTGCCTTTGAGTTCATGGGCGGCAGTATGGGCTCAGTGGTTGGGGCACGCTTCGTCAAGGCGGCCGAGAGTGCCTTGGTGGAGCGCTGTCCGCTCATCTGCTTTAGCGCCAGTGGCGGTGCACGGATGCAGGAGGGGCTACTGTCTTTGTTGCAGATGGCCAAGACTGCGGCCGTCATCGAGCGCCTGGGCAAGGCACGAATTCCCTACATTTCGGTGCTTACCGACCCAACCATGGGTGGCGTCTCGGCGAGTCTTGCGACTCTGGGCGATATCCTCATTGCCGAACCCAACGCCTTGATCGGTTTTGCCGGGCCGCGGGTCATCGAACAAACCATTCGCGAAAAATTGCCCGAGGGTTTTCAGCGCGCAGAATATCTGCTCGAGCACGGGGCCATCGATCAGATTGTCGACCGGCGCCAATTGCGCTCCAGCATTGCCCGTCAGATCGGCATGCTGATGCAGGCAGAGCACTCCGCCTGATGCCGACATGAGCGGCACGGTCGACGCCGAAGACGCTGAATCGTTGCTGCTGCGGCTGGCCGGGTCCCCCCAACGCATCGAACTCGGGCTGGAGAGGATGCGCGCCGCCATGCAGCGCCTCGGCATTCCTGAAAATCTGCCATTCCCGGTGATCACGGTTGCCGGAACCAACGGTAAAGGCTCGGTGCTCGCCTACCTCGAAGCCCTGTATCAACAATCCGCTTACCGCTGCGCTGCGTACTCCAGCCCGCACATCTGGCGCTTTGCCGAGCGTCTGCGGGTGGCCGGCGAGCCGTTGCCCGATCGGTGTTGGCGAGAAAAATTTGCGCCACTTGCCTCTCTGGCAGAGGAAATTCCGCTCACCTATTTCGAGCTGAGTACCCTGGCCGCGCTGCTCCTCTGTCTGGACGAGGCGCCGGATCTGGCCATCCTCGAAGTGGGCCTGGGCGGGCGGCTCGATGCGGTGAATGCAATAGACGCGGACATTGCCATTATCAGTTCTATCGATCTCGATCATCAGGCGCTACTCGGCCCGGATCGCGAGAGCATCGGCCGCGAAAAGGCCGGTATTCTGCGTCCTGGGCGGCCCGTACTTTACGGAGACAGGGAATCTCCCTGTGCAAGTGTTTTGACTGCCGCGGAGCAGCGCGCTGCGCCACTTTGGCTGCTCGGACGGGACTTTGATCTGGATGCCTCGGGCCGCTGGCAGGCGGGCGCCACAAGCACTTCGGCGCCGCCGCCAATGCTCGATAGCGCCGCGCAACGGGCGAATCTGGCACTTGCCCTGGCGGCTGTTTACCAATTGCGCGCAAGATTGCCGCAGGCCTGGCCGCCGCAAGAACGGTGGCGCTTTACTCCGCGTCTCCTGGGGCGTAGTCAGTGGCTACAGCCATGGGGCGAGGATGGGCCGCGGCTGTTGGTGGATGTCGCCCACAATCCCCAGGCGGTCCGCGCTCTGGCCGACACCCTGGCGGGGCAATCCGGGCGGATTTTCGCCTGTTGGGGCATGATGGCGGACAAAGATCTTGCCGCCAGCGTTGCGCCTTTGCGCGCTAAGGTCGACGCCTGGGCGTTGCTGGAGATGCCGGATAATCCGCGCGCCGCTTCCCCTGCACAGTTGCGCGAGCAGTTAGCGGACGAGGATATCTGTTGCGAACTATCGTTGATCGACCTTCCCGAACACTTGCGGCGCTGGGCCGCGGAGCTCGGCAGCGATGACATCCTACTCTGTTTCGGCTCTTTCCATGTGCTGTCGGCACTGCCGTCGGAGTGGTTCGGCTACGCCCCATGACTTGGCTCGACGTGGCGGTTGTTGCCATCTTTCTTCTCAGCGCTCTGTGGGGCGTGGCACGCGGGATGATCCGTGAATTCTTCGCGGTAGTGGGTTGGGTGGGCGGCGTGTATGTCGCCTGGCGTTGGGGCGAAAGCCTGGTGGCCCCGCTTCTGGTGGGGCACCTGCCCGTCGAGTGGGTGCATCCAGTCGCGGATTTTTCCCTGTTTTTTTTGGTTCTTGCGGCGACCACTATGCTTTCCTTCCTGCTCCGTGGAATGCTCTACAGCGTTGGTTTCAGTATCCCTGATCGCTTGGTCGGCGGCGCTTTTGGCTTGCTGCGTGCTGCCGCCATCATTGCGCTTGTGATACTTTTGGCCCAGAGTTTTCACTTGAATGACGCGGCCTGGTGGCGCCAGTCCTGGCTCGGGCAAGCGCAAGTGGAAGATCTGGCGCGTTCGGTGACGGCACCAGCGGTATCTTTTTGGGAGTTACACACACGTGGAAAAAGCGTTGCCCCAGTTGTCAGTGCTCGATGATGATCACTTCCATGACGAATGTGGTGTCATCGGGGTCTTTGGTCATCCCGAAGCGGCCAATCTGGCCTATCTCGGGCTCTATGCCTTGCAACACCGTGGCCAGGAGTCCGCTGGGATTGTCGCCGCCGATGAGGGCAAATTGTGCAGTCACCGCGGCATGGGACGGGTCGCCGATATCTTCGGTAGCAAGGAGCTGAGCAAACTGCCTGGAACGCAAGCCATCGGTCATGTTCGCTATTCGACGGCGGGTGGCTCGGTGCTGCAGAACACCCAGCCGATATTCATCAATTATCGCTACGGCTCCTTTGCCGTGGGCCACAATGGTAACCTCGTCAACGCCTTGGAGCTGCGCCATCGGCTGGAGCAGGATGGCGCGATCTTCCATACCGATATGGACACGGAAGTGATTGTCCATCTCCTGGCTCGGGTGCCCGGCAAGGACGCCGGAGAACGCCTGAGCGCGGCTTTGCAGCAGGTATCGGGCGCCTATTCCCTGGTCTGTCTGACCGAAACCCGGCTGATTGGGGTGCGCGACCCGATGGGTTTCCGCCCGCTGGTGCTGGGTCGCTTTATCGACTCCGGCGGTTTCGTCCTCGCTTCCGAGACCTGTGCCCTCGATCTCATGGGCGCGGAATTTGTGCGTGATGTGGCGCCGGGGGAGATGGTCATCATCTCCGCTTCCGGCATCGAGAGCCGTCAGGCTTTGCCCGAGACGGCGCGCCGCATGTGTATCTTCGAGTACCTGTATTTTGCCCGCCCTGACAGCGTACTTGACGGTATCCATGTCTACTCGGCACGTAAGCGTATCGGGCACGTCCTCGCGCGTTTGCATCCCCGCGACGCGGATATCGTGGTGCCGGTGCCGGACTCGGGTGTCGCGGCGGCCATGGGTTACGCCGAGGCCTCGGGCCTTCCCTTTGAACTCGGTTTGATCCGTAACCATTATGTTGGCCGTACCTTCATTCAACCGGCACAGCGCGGGCGTGATTTTGGTGTTCGCGTCAAGCTCAACGCCCAGCCGGAAATTCTCAAGGGCAAGCGCGTGGTTCTGGTGGATGATTCCATTGTTCGTGGTACGACGAGCGCAAAAATCGTCCATCTGATACGTGCGGCTGGCGCCAGGGAAATCCATTTCCTGTCGAGCTCTCCGCCAACCACCGGCCCCTGTTACTATGGCATCGATACGCCGGACCGTGCGCAGCTCATTGCGGCGCAGCATAGCGTCGACGAAATCTGTAAGATGATCGGCGCCGATAGCTTGGGGTACTTGACGGTGGACGCCCTCTACGAGGCTGTTGGCAAGCGTGAGCTGGGCTTTTGCGATGCGTGCTTCAGTGGCGATTATCCGATTCCCGTGCCAACGCCGGGCAAAGGTCACCAATTGCATTTATTGAAGGAGCTACGATGAAGGACGAAGATTGGTTGGCAGGTCTGCACCCGGAAACCCTGGCGATCCGTGCCGGCACCCGGCGCACGGCGGAGGGAGAACATTCGGAGGCCATTTTCCCAACCTCCAGTTTTGTTTTTGCCTCTGCCGAGGAGGCCGCCGAGCGCTTCGCCGGTCGTGAGGCGGGTAACATCTACGCTCGCTTCACCAACCCCACGACCCGCATACTCGAAGAACGCCTGGCCGCCCTGGAGGGGGCAGACGACTGTATCGCCACCGCCTCCGGGATGGCCGCTTGTCTTACGGCATTCATGGGTTCGCTGCAGGCCGGTGATCATATCGTGGCCTCGCGTTCGCTTTTTGGTACCACGGTGCAGCTGCTGCAAAAGATCCTGGCGCGCTTTGCCGTCGAGACCACCTTTGTGCCGCTCACCGATCTTTCTGCCTGGGAGGCGGCCATCCGCCCCAATACGCGGATGTTGTTCCTCGAAACCCCCTCGAATCCCCTGACCGAGGTCGGTGATCTGGAGGCGCTGGCGCGACTGGCGCATGCGCACGATGCCCTGCTGGTGGTCGACAACTGCTTTTGTACACCGGTGTTACAGCAGCCCATGCGCTGGGGTGCGGATCTCGTTTTGCATTCCAATACCAAGTATATCGATGGGCAGGGGCGAACCCTGGGCGGCGCCGTCTGTGGCCGGCGCGAACTGCTGGATGGGCCGCGGAATTTTCTGCGCACTGCCGGACCCAGTCTCAGCCCTTTCAATGCCTGGGTACAACTGAAGGGGCTGGAAACCTTGTCTCTGCGCATGGAACGCCACTGCGCCAATGCCGCTGATCTGGCGGCATGGCTGCAGAGTCTGCCGGAAGTGGAAAAGGTATATTACCCAGGTCTGCCGGAGCACCCGCAGGCAGACCTAGTGCACAAGCAGCAACGCCTGCCGGGAGGCATCCTGTCTTTTGTGCTGCGGGGAGGGCAGCCAGCGGCCTGGGCCTTGATGGATCGTCTGCGGATTTTTTCGCGCACGGCCAATCTCGGAGATGCGAAAAGCACGGTGACCCATCCTGCCAGCACCACCCACAGTCGGGTGAGTGCCGAAGAACGCCAGGCGGCTGGCATCCAGGATGGATTGCTGCGCTTGAGTGTCGGCCTGGAGCACGTCGATGATCTGCGCGAGGATTTGCAGCGCGCCCTGGCGGACTTGTCGCGCTGAATTTTTGCGCTATGCTCAAAACGTGGGCAGCTCATGGGGAGCTCGCCAGAGGAGAAGAACAAGATGACCAAATTTCGCCCCTTACAGATCTCCAGGCTCCATTCCGACACCCAGTTGACCTATTTCAACAATGGGTTGCCGTTGCATGTTGCGCTGGAGGATAGCGCCCTGAAGGTGATGACCGACCTGCAGCGCGTACCGGCGGTCAGCGTGCATCCGGAATCCACCATCAATGCAGCTTTGCAACGCATGGTGCATGGCGGTGTGCGTATGCTCTTTGTGCTCGATGCCATGGGTGAGCTGGTGGGTATGGTCACCGCCCGCGACCTCATGGGAGAAAAACCGGTGCGTGTTGCGACGCAAGAGCAGATGCCGCGAGACGAGGTGCGGGTTGCCGACGTCATGACCCGCCGCGGCCAGATCGAGGTGCTCGATTTTGACGAAGTGAGTCGCTCTACCGTGGGTGACTTGGTACTGACCATGAAGCAGATGGGGCGGCAGCACGCGCTGGTCGAAGAAAAGAATCCGCAGCCGCAGGTGCGCGGCGTTTTTTCGGCGAGTCAGATCGCTCGTCAGCTTGGTGTGCAGATCGATACCGGTGGTGCGGTGCAGAGTTTCAGCGAACTGGAGAAATTGCTCGTCGATCATGATAGTTGACCGAAGTAGCGGGCTCGGGCAGGAGGAGGCCGTTCTTCATGCCTGAGTCCCTAGCGCTGCTGGTAGCGCTTATCCTGATTCTGATCAACGGCTTTTTTGTGGCGGCGGAGTTTGCTCTGGTCCGTCTGCGTGGTACCCAGGTCCATACCCTTGCGCGTGAACATGCCTGGCGTGGCAAAGTGCTGCTGCGTATTCACCGTCACCTGGATATCTATCTTTCCACCACCCAACTCGGTATCACTCTGGCTTCCCTGGCCCTGGGCTGGATTGCCGAGCCCGCGGTCGCCCGGCTTCTGCATCCCCTTTTTTACGCCGTTGGTATGCAGTCGGCGGCGCTCGTGGAATCCAGCTCTTTCACCCTGGCTTTTGTTCTGGTTGCCTTTACTACCATCATCTTCGGCGAGCTCGCGCCCAAATCTCTCGCGATCCGGAAGGCAGAAGCCATTTCCTTGTGGACGGCCTTACCGCTCTATGTCTTTTACTGGGCCTTGTATCCGGCGATTGCCCTGCTCAATGGGACTACCCGCCTGGTGCTGCACGCTTGTGGCCTGTCCTTGACAAAAGAGCATGGCGATACCCCACATAGCCGAGATGAAATCGCCATGATCCTCGCCATCAGCCAGGCGCAGGGCGTCCTGGGGATTCGCACCGGGGATATTCTCGAGCGCGCCCTGGACTTTCATGAATTGACTGCGGGAGATCTGGCGCGACCAGCGGCAGACATGGTCTGTCTCATGGAGGGTGCCCCTGCAGAGGAGACCCAGCGCACCCTGTTGCGCTACCGCTATACGCGTTTCCCGCTTTGCGCCGGAGATCGTCAGCATGTGCGTGGTCTGGTACATGTCAAGGATCTACTGCCGCTGCTCTTGCGCGGGCGAGACAGACTCGATCTACGGCGGGTCGCCCGGCCGCTGCCAGCGGTTTCCCGAGATTTACCAGCCATGGAACTGCTAGCACATTTTCGCTCCGGCCAGCCACATTTCGCCTTGGTCACCGATGAATTAGGCACGATCACCGGCTTCGTCACCCTGGACCATGTTCTGGAGGCCCTGTTGGGGAGGATTCCGGATGAATTTCGCCACCGCCATCAGGATTGGCAGCCGCAAACGGATGGATCCTGGATTGGTACCGGCAGCCTGTCGATTTATTCGCTGGAACAGCTCCTTGACCATGACATCGATGAGGCGGGCGATGCCGACAGCATCGGCGGTCTCCTGATGCAGCGCCTGGACCGTTTGCCGGAAGAGGGCGAGCGGGTCGAGTTTCGCGACTTCGATGTCCTGGTCCTTCGGCGGGAGGGGCCGCGTATTGCTTCGTTGCAGATTTTCCCGCATCCTGCCGCGGATTCTGAGGAATGGTTTGCCTGAGTGACCCTGCGAACGTCTGATTTTTACTACGAGCTCCCGGAAGAGCTGATCGCCCAGGAGCCGCTGGCCGAGCGCGCCGCCTCCCGTATGCTGCTTCTCGATCCCAAAGCCCAGGCGTGGCAGGATCGTCAGGTGCGCGAACTGCCCGACATCCTGCAGTCGGGCGATTTACTGGTGTTCAATGACACCCGTGTATTGCCAGCCCGCCTGCAGGCCCGCAAACTGACGGGCGGCGCGGTGGAGCTGCTGCTGGAACGCATCCTCGACGATCGCGAGGCAGTGTTCCTGGCGCGTGCTTCGAAAGCACTCCGCCCGGGAATGCAATTGCTGCTGGCCGATGGCTCCATGGCCACGGTGCGGGAAAGGCTGGAAATGCAGGTCTGGCTGCAGCGTGATGCCGGCGACTGGTTGGCACTGCTGGAAGCGCATGGTGAGGTCCCCTTGCCACCCTATATTCACCGCCCCGCCAATGCCGCCGACCGCGAGCGCTACCAGACCATTTTTGGTCGGGAGCCGGGCGCGGTGGCTGCACCTACCGCCGGACTGCACTTTGATGCCGCATTGCTGACGGCGTTTGCCGAGCGTGGCATCGAGCATTGCTTTGTCACTCTGCATGTGGGAGCGGGCACCTTTTTGCCGGTGCGCGAAGACGACATCGAAAAGCACCAGATGCACGCGGAAATCAGTCGGGTGACGAGCGAAACCGTGCGGGCCGTGCAAGAGACCAAGGCGCGTGGCGGACGGGTGATTGCGGTGGGGACCACCGCCTGTCGCGCGCTGGAGAGCGCGGCAAGCGATGGCTGTTTGCGCCCGTTTGCCGATGAGACCCGGCTGTTTCTCTACCCTGGCAAGGAATTTCATGTCATCGATGCCCTGTTCACCAACTTTCATCTGCCGGAATCGACCCTGATGATGCTGGTTTCCGCTTTGGCAGGCCGGGAACTCATCCTTGCCGCCTACCGTCATGCCGTGGAGCAACGCTATCGCTTTTTCAGTTATGGCGACGCGATGCTGATCCTTCCCGGTAGCATCGCATGAGCTTTTTTACCCTGCTCGCCACGGACTCCGCCGCCCGCCGGGGACGCCTGCACTTTGCGCGCGGAACCGTGGAGACCCCGGCCTTCATGCCGGTAGGTACCTATGGCACGGTCAAAGGGATGACGCCAGAGGAGCTGCGCGAACTGGGTGCCGAGATCCTTCTCGGGAATACCTTTCACCTTTTCCTGCGCCCAGGGCTGGAGATCATCGAAGCCCTGGGTGGACTGCACCGCATGATGCACTGGGATGGCCCCATCCTCACGGACTCCGGGGGATTTCAGGTCTTCAGTCTGGGGGCATTGCGGAAGTTGCGGGAGGCAGGGGTGAGCTTTCGCGCCCCCAATGATGGGCGCAAGGTCTTCCTTGGCCCGGAAGAGTCGATGGAGATTCAGGCGCGCCTGGGCTCGGATATTGCCATGGCCTTCGATGAATGTACCCCGCATCCGGCGGATCATCCCACGGCGCGCGCCAGCATGGAGCTCTCCATGCGCTGGGCGGCACGTTCTCGTGCCAGCTATGGCGGGCCGGGGAGGCTTTTCGGCATCGTGCAGGGGGGTATGTTTCCCGATCTGCGTCTGCGTTCCCTGGCGGCGTTGGAACAGCTCGACTTCCCCGGGCTCGCTATCGGCGGTCTTTCGGTGGGGGAGAGCAAGACGGAGATGTTCCACGTCCTCGATCACCTCCTGCCGCAGATGCCGCAGCAGAAGCCACGCTACCTGATGGGAGTGGGGACGCCGGAAGACCTGGTCGAGGGAGTGTGGCGCGGCGTGGATATGTTCGACTGTGTGATGCCGACCCGCAATGCCCGCAATGGCTGGCTTTTTACCCGCTGGGGTACGCTCAAGCTGCGCAATGCCGAATATGCCCGGGATCCTTTGCCGCCGGATCCAGAATGTCAGTGTTACACTTGCCGGAATTACAGCCGGGCCTATTTGCGTCACCTGCAGCAGAATCGCGAAATCCTCGGAGCGCGTCTCAATACCTGGCACAATTTGCATTATTATCAAGAACTCATGGCGGGTATGCGCGATGCGATTGCGGCCGGAGAAATGGCATCGTTCCGTCAGAATTTCTACGCAAGAAGAGGCACGCTTCCCTGCTTCTCCTCTTCCTTTCCTGACTGACGCGTAGCGGCTACAATGGCGCCCTTGGTTTCGAACCGGAGGGGTTCATGGATTTTTCGCCCATCGCCACTGCCCACGCCGCCACCACTGGCGCTGGGGGTGGCACCGACAGCATGATTTTTCAGTTTCTGCCGCTCATCTTCATCTTTGCCATCTTCTACTTTCTCCTGATTCGTCCGCAGAGCAAAAAGGCCAAGGCGCAGCGCGACATGGTGGCAGCCATCGGCAAAGGGGATGAGGTGGTAACCTCCGGTGGCTTGGCGGGGCGGGTGATGCAGGCTGGGGACGAATATCTGCATCTGGAAATTGCCGAAAATATCGTTGTAAAAATTCAGCGCAGCGCCGTCAGCATGGTCCTGCCCAAGGGGACCCTGAAAAAACTCTAAAGGCGTTGGTATGACCCGTTATCCGTGGTGGAAGTATCTGATTATTTTGGCGGTGGTGCTCCCCGCTATCTTTTATGCGCTGCCCAACTTTTATGGTTGGCGTGCGGCCATTGAGGTGCGTGCGCCGATCGGCACGCAACTACCTCCGGCGGCAACAATGCGGGATTGGCTGAATCAGGCCAAGATTCCGGTCACCCGGCAGGAAACAAACAGCCAAGGGACGACCTTCTACTTTCCCAATGACGACGCCCAAGGATTGGCGGAAACCCTGCTGCAGAACCGTTTGCCCACTAATGCGCAGGTGGTCCTCTCGCAACAATCGGCACAGCCGGCATGGATGGCCGATCTCGGTGGTCGTCCCGTAAATCTGGGGCTGGATTTGCGCGGGGGTGTCTATCTCTTGCTGCGGGTCGATACCCAGGCACTCATTCATCATCATCTGGAAGAATATCAGAACGGCATCCGCAATCTCCTGCGGCATAAGGATCTGCAATATCTCAAGGTGGAAATCACCGGCCCGGACCAGCTCGGGGTGGAAATGGCCCAGGACGATCTGGTCGGCAAGGCGGTGCAGGCGATCAGCAGCCAATATCCCGAACTGGTCGCCACCGACAAGGGACAGGGGCAGATTCTCGTCAATATGCCGGCGGCTACGGTGAAGAAGCAGAGCGACGATGCCTTACAGCAGGCCATCGTTGTCATTCGCAACCGCATCGACGAATTGGGCGTAGCCGAGCCACAGATTCAACGCCAGGGCAAGGAACATATCGCCGTGCAGTTGCCCGGGGTGCAGGATACCCAGCGCGCCAAGGCCATCATCGGTTCCACGGCGCAGCTCGAATTCAAGATGGTGGCCAATGAGAATGACTTGGCCGCGGCCCTGAAGGGGCAGGTGCCCCCGGGCGATGCGCTGTATTACGGTACCGATGGGCAGCCCTATCTGCTGGAAAAAGAAACGGTGTTGACGGGGCGCTATCTCAACGGTGCAACCGCTGGCGTCGACAACAATACCGGGCAGTCTATCGTCAACATCAGTTTCGACAGCGTCGGCTCGACCATCTTTGGTAATCTCACCAGCAAGAATGTCGGCAAGCGCATGGCGATTCTGCTCGACAACAAGGTGGTGACTGCGCCAGTGATTCAGGAGGCGATTACCGGTGGCCGCGCGCAGATCAATGGCTTCTCCGGCCTGAAGGACGCCAGCAATGTGGCCATCGAGCTGCGGGCGGGTGCCTTGCCGGCGCCGGTACATATCTCGGAAGAGCGTACCGTGGGCCCGACCTTGGGGCAGGACTCCATTCACGACGGCATCATGGCGGTGATCTTTGGCATGATCTTCGTCGTTGGCTTCATGACCCTGTATTACCGGCTCTTCGGGCTGATTGCCGATCTGGCGATTCTGGTCAACATCCTCGCTATCCTCGCTGTACTGTCGATCATGGGCGGCACCCTGACCCTGCCGGGTATTGCCGGTATCGTGCTGAAGATTGGTCTGGCGGTGGACGCCAACGTGCTGGTGTTTGAGCGGATTCGTGAGGAACTGCGCCGCGGCATGAGCCCGCGTGCCAGTATCGACACCGGTTTCAAACGCGCCTTCGCAACCATCGTCGATTCCAACATTACCGTGCTCATTGCGGCCCTGACGCTGTTTCAGTTCGGCACCGGTGCCATCAAGGGTTTCGCCCTGGTGCTTACCATTGGTGTACTGGTATCCATGTTTACCGCCACCATGATGAGTCGTGGTATCGTCGAACTGGCGCTGGGCAAGCGCCGCATCGCCAAGCTCTGGATCTGAGGTCAGCATGCAAGTCATCAAATCTGCCACCCATATCGACTTCATGTCGCGGCGCTGGATCTTTCTCGGTATCTCGATTTTTCTCATCGTCGCATCGGTCGTCCTGTTTCTGGTGCGCGGTCTCAACTACAGCATCGACTTTACCGGTGGCACCCTGGTGGAATTGGCCTTCAGCAAGACCCCCGATCTGGGCACCGTGCGCCACACCCTGGAGACGGCCGGTTATGGCGATGCCGTGGTGCAGACCTTCGGCGGTGACAAGGATCTGCTGATTCGTCTGCGTACCCGCCCGGGCGAAAGCAGCGCGGTGGCGAGCAAGATACTGGGCGTCTTCAAGAATGATCCCGCAGCGTACCCTGGCGTGCAGTTGCGACGCACGGAATATGTCGGCCCGGAAGTGGGTAAGGAACTGCGCAACAAGGGCATTCTGGCGCTTATCGTCGTCACCATCGGCATTCTCATCTATGTTGGTTTTCGCTTCGAGTGGCGCTTCGCCACGGGCGGCGTGCTCGCCATGCTGCACGATCCCATCCTGGTGGTGGGGTATTTCGCCATTTCCCATCAAGAGTTTTCCATGACGGTGATTGCTGCCTTGCTGGTGATCATGGGTTACTCCCTGAACGATACGGTGGTCGTCTTCGATCGTATGCGAGAGGACCTGCGGACAGCGCGCAATGGCAGTGTTGCCGAAATCTTCAACATCGCCATCAATGAAACCTTGTCGCGCACCATCATCACCAGTTTCATCACCTTCATGGTGGCGCTGGCATTGTTTCTCTTTGGTGGGCCGGTCATTCATGGCTTTGCTACGGCGCTGGTGATCGGCGTGGTGGTTGGCACCTATTCGTCGATCTTCGTCGCGAGCCCGATTGCTCTATGGCTGGGCTTGAAGCGCGAGCACGTCCTCAAGCGGCAATTCATCAGCTCCAAAGACCGCAAGGACGGCGCCACTTTGTAACAAGATGCGCTTGAGCCCCAGCCGGTGATGCAGTACTGTATGCGCCACTGGAGAGGTACCGAAGTGGCCATAACGGCGCCGACTCGAAATCGGATGGACAGCAATGTCACGTGGGTTCGAATCCCACCCTCTCCGCCAATTAAAACAATAGGTTACGAGATGATCCTGGAGGGCATCGGAAATCTAGGTTGTTCATGCTCCAGATCGTTATCTGCTGGCCAAGGTGAAGCTGTGCACTGCCGAGCTTGAGGCACTGAACGGTAAATGGCGTCACTTCAGTGGCTATCCTCCATGTCTTTGGATGCGCCCTCGACAGCCTTGTTGAGTAGGTCCAGACCGCGAGAAGTCTTTCCCTTGCCGCGGGCTGCGCGCAACTGGAATCGCGTCTCTGCGTCAAAATCTGCCAGCATGAGGGTGGTCATTTCGTCGATTAGACGACTGATGCTCACCTTCCGCTGCTTGGAAAGTTCTCGCAGTCGCCGATGTTTGTCATCGGGTAAGCGAACGGTTAATGCGCTCATGATTGCCTCTCCTGCCAAAGTCGCTCTGGGGTTACCACCCGCAGGCCATCAAACCGTAACTCTTTGCTCCGTAAGTCCCGCAGGTTGTGGGTGATAATCCGTGTTGCTCCACCGGCTACGGCCAGCTC
>NZ_JBYCKU010000023.1:0-1906 GCF_057473545.1 Acidithiobacillus sp. TH-A67 | reverse complement strand
TACCGGCAACGGATTCGATTTGGAAAAATAGTATGGGTAAGTATGACCACCTTGCCTCCCGGCAACCGACGGGGTGAGGATATGAGCGGCCCGCGCGCGGGGCCTGCAGCGAAAATCGGCGGACGAGCTGGCCGAGATTCGCGCCCGAGCGGCGGAGCTGCGGGAGCGCTACACCCACGCTTGAGCGCCGGCGCTTTCTCCGGCTTCCACTGTCACCGGCGCCTATGCTATAAACCTGCCGAATCCGCAGGGGCAATGGCGTATGGCGAGTGGCATCCTGAGAGACGCTGGGAGTGGCGTGGAACAACTCTGGTTTCATCACCATACGCCATCCGCGTCGGTGCTGGAAGCCTTGTTGCAGCAACTCGATCTGCCCGATGATCTTTTTGAAGAACTCCTGATCAGCGATCAGAGTCCGCGTCTGGAGCGGGTTGGTTCGTTTCTCTTATTGGTGCTGCAATTTCCCTGGCGGGGCGACGACGATCCCGAGTCGCCCTGTGTGCTGCGCCCTTTTGCCTTGCTCTGGGGCGAGGACCGCCTGTGGACTTTTGCCGAGGTGGAATGGCCGTTTCTCGAGCAATGGAACGCGCGCAAGTTTGAAAACCCGCGGCAGACCCTGATCTGGATTCTGCAGATTCTGTCCTCCAGCTACCAGCACACGGTGGAGCGATTGCGGCAGCGGATCCTCGAGGTGGAAGTACGTCTCGACGAGACGCAGCGCACCGAGGACTTTTATGCCCTACTGGCCCTGAGCAAGGCGCTGACCCAATTCTACGTGACCCTGGCGAGCAACATTGTTGCGATATTCAAGGTCTCGCGCAGTGCCGCCCTTGCCTGGCAAGACGAGGATCGCTCGGCCCTGAATCGCGCCATCGCTGATCTGCAGCATGCCCGGGATCGTGCCGAGATCAGTGCCAGCACTGCCAGTGACATGATGGATGCCTACGCCGGCATGGTGCAGATCAATATCAACCACGGGCTGAAGATCCTCACGGTGATGGCGCTGATCCTCTACGTACCGAGTCTGGTGGCCACGCTGTTTGGCGTGAACGTGCCACTTCTCGAGCAAAAGAGCCATTGGACTGCCTGGGTTGCAATTGGTACGGCCCTTCTCATTTCTACGCTGATGACCCTGCATTTCAAGCGACGAGGGTGGTTATGAAGACTTTGCGTGCAGCTCGTGTCATCGCCATTCGCGGCGAGGGACGCCGCACCTATCACTGGACCAGCGTGGTGGCGCCGGACAGCCAGCAGATAGCGCAATTGACCCAGCGCTTTCAGATTTATGAGGAATATTTTCAGGATGTTCAGGATCTTGACGAGCGCCCGCGTCTGGAAAAAGAGGCCAATAACACCCTGGTGATTCTGAAGGTTCCGGTGGCGCGAAGCGATCCCGATTCGGGCCGTCCCAGTTTTGCTGTGATTCCTTTGGGTATCGTGTTTGGCCGCGAAGAGATTCTCACTGTCAGTTCTGAGGAATTGCCGCTGCTGCGCGCCATCGAGCTGCAGTTGCCGCAGGAAACCGACGAGCTCGATCCACGCTGGCTGACGGTAGAAGTGATTCAGCGCATGGCCCGGGCCTTTCTCGATGCCCTGCAGGTCATCAATGGCGAGATCGTGCACACGGAAGCGCGTTTGCACCACTCGCAGAGTAACGACGAATTCTTCAGCATGCTGAGCCTGAGCAAGATCCTGATCCGCTTCACCTCAGCCCTGCGCGGTAATATCTCCGTCTTGCAACAACTGCTGCGTCTACCCATCATTGCGCAGGACGAAGAAGACGCCGAAGATCTGGCCGACGCCCTCATTGATCTGCAACAAGCGCGGGATATGACGGAGGTCTATACCTCTACCATCACCAACATGATGGATGCCTACGGCGGCGTATTGCAGACCAACATCAGTA
>NZ_JBYCKU010000022.1:0-4668 GCF_057473545.1 Acidithiobacillus sp. TH-A67 | reverse complement strand
CCAGTGCGAGCATTTTCTGCGGGAAGTACAGCAGATACAGCAAGGCAGCAACGGCTCCGATCACAGTAGAACTGAGCGTCGACCAGAAACTCGCTCGCGTGTCTGCCCAATGGTCCTTGAAGACAGTGAGCACGGTAACGGCAGACCAGAGGGCACCAATCACTGTTGCTGTGACGTGTGTGGGTACCAGCTGATCCAAGCCGTAGCCCAGAAGGTATCCAGCCAGCACCAGACCCGTCAAAGTCAGGCTGTGTACATATGGCCCTTTGTGATGGAGCTTTCGTCCTGCGTCGGTAAGTTGCTCCCTGGCTTGGGGGAGAAGATTCATACGGTAACCCTCTGCGGCTTGCTGCCCCCATCGTAGCGGAACAGGCACTGCCGCACGACCGGTTAGGGCTAGATCTGGCCTCACACCAACTTTTCCTGGAGAGATGGCGTCGTGCTGCTCTTGATTCCTTCTTGCTCGTGGATGTTACGTTCCGCGATAAATCAGGCGTTTTGTTCCAGCTAGTTGAGGCCGAACAGGCGGGGTTGTCCCAGGGGGTTTTGGGAAGATTCTCGGATCCAGGAGATACCGTCTTGGCCGAAATTATGCAACCTTGAATTCAGGATCGAAGGGTTTTCCGGATTTGAGCACGCCGAAGGCTGGGAGTACATGCGCGTGCTGTGCCGCATGGTGGCCGCCGAGTCAGTGGGAGACGAGTGCACCGTTCCGCCCGCGGTGGGGCGCAGACGGTGCACCGGTGACCACGACGTCCGGGGCCCATTCATCTAATCGCTAGCGCAAGGCCGATCGCGCAAGGGCGCGCGAAAAGGCTTACTGAGCACGGCGATTCTCCTTGCTCAAGCGCTGAGCAAAGCGTTGCTGTGCTGCCTTACGGCAGGAGCTTGAGATAGGCTTTCTGCAGGCTTCCTTCCTGCACCAGTGTGGAGATACCCGCCTTTTGCAGGATCTGATACATGGTCAGCTGGGAGGTCGCCTTGGCCAGGTTGGCGTCCTCGACCACAGACCTCGCGGACTCGAGGTTGGCATTTTCCGTTTGTGCATTCAAAGAGCTTTTCTGTATGCGAGTCTGTACCGCGCCCAGAGTACCGGATTGCTCGGTGAGGTACTGGATGGCCTGATCGATGGTCAGGATGCTGCGTTGCGCATTCTCCGCCGTCCCTACGTCGATGGTAGACAGGGCACCTTGTTCTACCCCGGTTGCCTGACTGGAATAGCCGAGGATGTGGGCATTGGTGATCGCATAGGATTGCGGCGAGGCGAACTGCACTACGCCCTGAATGAGTGCGGCTCCCGAGTTGCTGTCGATCGGGTTCCCCACGGGATAGCCGCTGACATTGAGTGCCTGCAATGAACCCGTACTGCCGGCTGCCAGACCAGCTTGGGCAACAGTTGCTCGCCCCGCTATCACGATATTCTCCCCCTGCGATTGCGTCAGCACCAAACGCGCTGCGCCATCGCGCATCACCGTTGACGCAGCGATGCCGGTCACTGCCGTCTTTTGGTTGATGGCGCCTACCAACTGACTGAGGTCGAGAGGATTGCCTCCCCCACCGCTGACCGTTGCCTGAATATTGACCTGATGAACAGGATTACTTTTGCTGCCATTGCTCAATACAAAGCTGTAGGACCCGGAACTTACGGAAAACATAACGCTGGTATTGGCCTGGGCCTTGACTCCAGTTTGCTCCGCGACGGCATTGATCGATTGGGCAATGGATGCGGCAGATTCCGACGGGGAAGTAATGTTCACCTTCGCCGCCCCGATCCCGCTGCGAATCTCGATGCTGGAAGGCGCGGGCACGAAATTTCCGTCTCCCTCACCGGCGCTGGAGTTGAGGAGAATGCCACCGGACGTGGCATAAGCACCACCGCGTCCCGACACGATCCCACCTGAAGCGGTCATCACCGCATTGGCAGTTGAGGCGTAAGCTTCTATGTATCCGGGCGCACCGGAGACGATTTGTACCGTCGCTCCGGATGCCGGGTATGGAACCACACTGACCACTTCGCCCGTGTGGTACAATGTCGGCGGAGCTACGAGCACTTGCCCACTCGTTATATATGTCCCACTGGTCGTCTCGCTAATCCCGGGATTGTTGCTGCCGTGGGGATAAATAACAGTACCGCTGACATAGTGGATAGTCGCACCGCTGGAAACCACGTATTTGGTATTGCTATCGATGGGGTAAGTCTGATTGAGAAGGGTGGTAGCGCTGAGGAGAGCGCCGCTACCCTCATTCAGGCCCACGACTGTCTCTGGAGAAACTGTCGTGAGCGTACCTCCCGAGGCGATCAGGATCCCACCAGACAGCGTGGCGTAGCTTTTGTCTGCCCCAACACTGATGGTGAAGGCCTGGCCGACGGCGAAGCCCTGATTGGTAATGGCACCGCTCAAGGTGTAGGTTCCCGCACCGGAAGAGGGTTGCGCCGGATAATTCCCCATGGCCGCACTTCGGGTATTGGCGATACTCACAGGAATGATTTGGTGGGCGTTGGGACCGACCTGGAAACTTTTCCCGGCAAAGGTACCGGTCAAGAGGTCTTGTCCGTTGAACTGGGTTTGCCCGGCGATGGTGTTCAGTTGGGATAGCAATTGGCTGACGCTAGCTTGTAAGGCCTCTCGATCACTGGTGGTATTGCTGGCATTGGCGGCCTGAACAGCGATGCTACGGATCTGCTGTAGCAGAGCGATCTGATTCGTCATGGCCCCCATGGCCGTTTGTGTGACCGAGGTGGCCTGATTGGCATTTTCGATGTTCTGCTGCAGGGCATCGATTTGCGTCGTCATCCGCTGGGAAATACTGTAACCCGCTGGGTTATCCTGCGGCCCATTGATCTGCTTGCCGGTGGATAATTGCGCAAGAGAAGTGTTGGTTCCCGACTGTAGCTTGCCCAAGCTGTCTATTGTCCGTAGGGCAGAAACGTCAGTGTTCACAATTCCAGTGATTGTCACCTCAATACCCCCAAGTAGGTCAATTTTACGGCAGCGACGGTGAGGTCTTGCCGGCGTGTGGCAAGAAAGTGTCGATTTTAGCGCCAGCAAGCCGTCTTCTGCTTGACGAAAGCATGTTTTATGCCAGGTAAGGTGAAGGCCCCATGATTGTCTACAACGCCTCGTTTGAGCGCTGTCCTTACGCGCTGCGCGGAGGATATTCCGCTCGCGCGGGAGTATCACTTCCCAGCGACCATCGCCGATCTTTATGCCCCGGACGCCATGCCCGATGACCTGCGCGCCGCCCATGATCGCAATGACGAAGTGCTGGAGCGCATCTATATTGGTCGGCGCTTTAAGAACGACACCGAGCGGCTGGAAAAGCTGTTTAGCTCTATACGAAGATGACGGCCGGTGCTGCGACTCCTGTGGCAAGTAAGAGCAAGGCGCGCAAGCGCCGCCGCGCGGGTGCGTGAGCGGTCTGGCCTTGTCGCCTGACGGTGGTTATTCTTACCAGAATTGTATCGTTATTTCAGGAGCATGAATCATGGCGGCCAGCGCGACTTTATCGAGCAAGTTTCAGATTTCTCTGCCCAAGGCGGTGCGTGAGGCGCAGCACTGGCAGGCCGGGCAGGAATTTGTGTTCATCCCCAAGGGCAAGGGCGTGTTGCTGATGCCGGTGCCAGAACTGACGGATTTGGCGGGTATTGCCGAGGGTGCCCACACCGACGCCGTGCGTGACCGTGAGGATCGTTATTGATGGCGGCAACGCCCTGTGTGGTTGATACCTCGGCTTGGATCGAGTGGTTGGTCGGTTCTGCGCTAGGCCAGCGCTTGCGCCCGCATTTTCCGGAAAAGGCAGAATGCCTTGTCCCCACCATCGTGCAGTTGGAACTTTCCAAATGGCTGGTGCGCGAGGTGGGTGAGGATGCTGCTGATTTGGTGATTGCCTACACGCAAAAATGCGTGGTGGTGCCGCTGGATACCGAGATTGCCCTGCTCGCGGCGGATTTGCACCGGGCACACCAGTTGGCCACCGCTGATGCCATCGTGTACGCCACGGCGCGGCACGCCGACGCAGGCTTGCTCACTTGCGACGCGCATTTTGACGGGCTCGCTGGTGTGTCATTATTCAGCAAAACCGAAGCGCCGCGCGATTAAGAGATTCGCTATGAATCAGGGTATCCCTAGTGATCGAGCGATTGTCGCAGGACTTGCGCTCGGCGTTTCCCGAGATGAAGGGGTTTTCGCCGCGTAATCTCAAGTACATGCGCGCTATACGCGCTGCGCCAGAACACGCAAGCGCTTGGCCTCTCCCGTGCCAGTTCGCGGGCTGGATGGGTGTGGGCAACGGTGTCTCGAAAGGAGCTGTCCTGGCTTCCGAGTGTCAGACATCCCGCTGGTTGCATTCTTCATCATCATTGCAGGAATTTGCTTTGATCCAGGGCGATCTGCTTGGCAGCCAATATCTGCCAAGCATTGCGCAGATGAAGCAGGAGAATGCCAAGGATCTCAAGGGACCGCGCGGCCGTGACACTCACAGCAGCGCTACGTCCTAGCGCTGCTCTGCATCTTGTACCAAGCTGTCTTGCCTTGGCTCTAGTTTGATGCCAAGCGTCTATTATGTGTCTACTAGCAAAGAAAATGGCACTTGAGCGATATGCCTAAGCGCCTGTTTTGACTGGTGCCGTTGAGGGGAATCGAACCTCTGACCTACTGATTACGAATT
>NZ_JBYCKU010000021.1:0-19337 GCF_057473545.1 Acidithiobacillus sp. TH-A67 | reverse complement strand
CAGGGTCTCGCCGGTCCAGGCCAGATGATACCAGACCAGGAGGTCGGCGAGATATTGCACCGAGAGGTAATCGCCCATCTCGGCAGCGTCTTGTCGGATGAATTGCCATAGCTCATAGAGGCGCCGGTAGGCGGGAAAGGGATTGAGCATATGCTCGGGGTCCAGACGAAAACACTGGTCGAGTATGCTGTGCCGCGTTCCTACATCGAGAGTTTTGAGATCGGGGGTAGCCAAGGCCCGCAAAAGGGGGTCGCGAAACTGGCGCGTGCGAAACTGCTCGACATAGTCGTCGAGCTGCTCGAGGAGCACCGGCACGAAGTTGAATACCGCCCGCGCCAGAGGATTCTCCTCCAGGTGCGCGACCATGTCGGCATAGTCCTTGCAGGCGTGAAGATAGGTCCAGGGGAAACGATATGTCCCCTGGGCGTCGCGGTAATCCGGCTGGTGCATGTGCCAACAGATGACGACGTGCAGGGAGCGCGCGGGCGTCATGCCGTCACCTCACAAAGTGTAGCTGCTGTCCGAGAGACTCGGGGGTGATCAGGGTCACGCCGTTGGGCGTGCGATGAAAGCGCCGCGCATCCTCTTCCGGGTCTTCTCCAACAACAAGACCAGCCGGAATGACCGTACTCTTGTCCACCACTACCCGGCGCAGCCGCGCGCCCTCACCCAGCCGCACATTGGGGAGAATGACCGAATCCTCGATCAGGGTGTGACCATCATTGACCCGCACGTTGGAGAACAGTAGCGAACGCCGCACCGTCGCACCACTGATGATGCAACCGCCAGAAACGATGCTGTCGAGCGCCACACCGCGACGACCATCATCATCAAAGACAAACTTGGCCGGCGGCAGCTGTTCCTGATAGGTCCAGATCGGCCAGCGGCTATCGTAGAGATCGAGATCCGGGGTCACATGCACGAGATCGATATTGGCGGCCCAGTAGGCATCGATGGTACCGACATCGCGCCAGTAGCAGCGATGACTGTCGGAGCCGCCCAAACCGGTGGTCACGCAACTGTGGCGAAAGCGATGCGCCATCACCCGGTAGCGGGAAATCATGTAGGGGATCAGATCATTGCCAAAATCATGACTGGAGTGTGGATCGTCGGCATCGCGAATGAGCTGCTCGTAGAGGAAGTCGGTGTTGAAGACATAGATCCCCATACTGGCCAACGCCTTTTCAGGGTGGCCGGGCAGCGGGGTCGGATTTTCCGGCTTTTCGGTAAAGCCGACGATGCGATCCTCGTGGTTTACCGACATGACGCCGAAGGAGCGGGCCTCCTGCAGTGGCACCTCGATACAGGCCACGCTCATATCCGCCTGACTTTGCACGTGTTCGGCCAACATCTGGCCATAATCCATACGGTAGATGTGGTCACCGGCGAGGACTATCACATAGCGGGGGCGATGCGCCCGCAAGATATCGATATTCTGAAAGATGGCGTCGGCGGTACCCTTGTACCAGCCGGTGTTCATGCGCTGCTGCGCCGGAAGGATCTCGATGAACTCGCTGAACTCGCCGCGCAGGAAGCCCCAGCCGAGCTGCAGATGGCGAATCAGACTGTGGGCCTTGTATTGGGTCAACACCCCTACTCGGCGAATACCGGAGTTGATGCAGTTGGAGAGGCAGAAATCGATGATGCGAAACTTTCCACCAAACGGTACGGCAGGTTTGGCGCGCCAATCCGTCAGCGGTCCCAGGCGGCTGCCACGCCCCCCCGCCAATACCAAGGCCAGGGTATTCTTGGTGAGATTGCTGACGAAACGCGGTGAATTACTGAGGGCTTCGGACATATTGGCGACTCCGGAGGCAGGTGGCCCAAAAGACTTCCGTTGAAATTAAGTATAGTGACTCTCTGCCGCGCTTCCCTTCTTCCTGCTAGGCTTGTAGGAGAAAATACCGCATACCCAGGCGCCGGAGCAAGGCACCCACCCTCGACAGGAAACGTTATTGGCATGAACACACAGCAGAAAAATACCGGATTCTGGCACTTCACTCGCGAATTTTTTCGTGATCCCCGCGGTATCGGTGCACTGTTTCCCAGCTCGCCATTTCTCGCCAGACGTATGGCTGGGCTGGTCCCTAGCGGTGAGGGAGCAGTAGTCGAGCTCGGACCCGGACTCGGCCCGGTGACTCGCGCTCTACTGGAGGGCGGCATCGCCAAAGCCGATCTCATTCTGATTGAACGCTCTGCCAACATGGTCCAACACCTGCGGCAGGAATTCCCCGGGGTAGAGGTCATTCATGGCGATGCCGCCGAACTGGCCACCCTGATTGGCGACCGCCTGCCGGTACGTGCCATCGTTTCCAGTCTGCCCCTGCGCAGCATCCCGCCGAAGATCGTCGAACGCATTCTGGCGGAATTTCCCAGGTGCGCGCGGCGCGGTACCGCCCTCATTCAGTTTACCTATCACCCCTTGCACTCCTGTACCGGCCTGAGCGCCAAATTTGCCCACCAGCGAGCCAGCTATGTATGGCGCAACCTGCCGCCAGCACGGGTCGATTGCTTTCACTTCGGCGATTGACCACCTTCGGCAAAGGCAGGATCATGGTGATCCATGATCCCTTCGCGTCGCCACCGTCGTCATGCCGCCTGGGCACTCTGGCCTTGGTTATGTCTTCCCGCCTCCCTCACCGCGGCCTTGCGTCGTGCCTACGGGGCAACAGAATGGCCTCGCGCGCGGGTGCTCGGCTGTGGTCGTGCCCGCCCCCATCCCGAGGAACGTCGCGCCCTGGGCCTGAATCGGGCGGCCTGGGTCTACTGGCGAGAGGTGGAGCTGCATGGCCCCGATCCGCAAAAACCTGCCATCTGGGCCCGCTCCAGTTTTCCCTTGGGGGCCATCAGTCAGGGGCTACAACCCCTTACCCGCCATGGTAGCCGTCCCATTGGCAATACCTTGTTCCGCCATCGGCGCTTGCGGCGCAGCCCCATCCAGATCGAGATCTCCCCAGTCTATGGCCAGCGCCGACGCTGGCGGCGCAGCTCGATATTGCAGCGCGGAGCGCGCCGGGTTTGGGTGGAAGAACATCTCCTGCCCGATCTGCCGCGCTGGCGCGGGCGGGGCCGATGAACAGCGCTTGGCGTAGCCGTCTGGCGGCGTATGGGGCGCTGATGCGCATCGATCGCCCCATCGGCACCCTGCTCTTGCTTTGGCCCACCTATTGGGGGCTCTGGCTGGCAGCGGGCGGCACGCCACCCCTGGAATTATTTCTCATCTTTACCCTGGGAACCTGGCTGATGCGCTCGGCCGGTTGCGTCATCAACGACTATTTCGACCGCGACTTCGATCGCCAGGTCGCCCGTACCCGTAACCGCCCCCTGGCCAGTGGCAAGGTTCGCGCCCGGGAAGCGTTGCTGCTGTTTTTTGTGTTGTGCCTCTTGGCGGCCGCGCTCTTGCCGTTTCTGAATCTCCTGGTGTTCTATCTCGCCATCATCGCCGTTGCCATCAGCGCCGCCTACCCCTTGTTCAAACGCTTCACCCATCTACCCCAAGCCTTTTTGGGCCTGGCCTTTTCCTTTGGCATCCCCATGGCCTTTGCAGCAGTGCAGGATCATATACCGCCCATGGCTTGGTGGCTCATGCTCGGCAATGCCTGCTGGGTGATCGCGTACGATACCGCCTACGCCATGGCCGACCGGCCCGATGACCTGCGCGCCGGAGTTCGTTCTACCGCCATCTTGTTTGGACGCTTCGACTGGCTTGCCATTGCGGCTTTCGAGCTGGTCATGCTTGCCATTCTGTTGGTCATCGGTCTAGAGCTGCAGCTCCACTGGCCGTACTGGTTCAGTTTGACCGGCGCAGCAGTACTGTTTCTCTACCAGCAGAGTCTTCTCGACGGCGATCGCGATAAGGCCTTTCGTGCTTTTCTGCACAACAACTGGGTGGGATTATGGATTTTCTGGGGACTGGTGGCATCTCTCGGCCATTCCTGAAGGAAAAATCAAGAATCACTTATACACAGTCTAGCCATGTACTGACGCTGGCAGGAGAAAATCAAGCAGTTAGCACGAAAGACGAAAATCAAGTTGAGAAACAATAAGTTATAAATGCCTATTTTTTAGGCATCGGCAAAAAAGATAGTTAGCTCAAACTCTTTACGCAGTTGGACCCATTTCCTGCACAGACTTATCCACAGAAATTGTGGGAAACTCATGAATCGTGAAACACCCTGTATCGAAGTTGTTATCCTCGGCCCGCTGCCGCAAAGCTTCAGCTATCGTTGTGCCCTTCCCTTGCCTGCGCCTGGCTGCCGTCTACGCGTGCCCTTTGGGCGTGGGGAGCGCATTGCTATCGCGATTGGCCCATGTGTCTGTCCGCAGGACATCCTCCTCAAGGATGTCGCCAGCGTCCTGGACTGCGAGCCCCTACTCCCCCGCCCCCTGCAAGCCTTACTGGAGTTCGGCAGCCACTATTATCACCACCCGCTTGGGGCGGTATGGGAAACCGCTCTGCCGGCGCGGCTCTGCCAGGGGCATCCCCTCCCCGCGCTGACTCCCACGGTCTGGCGCCTGCGGTCTGACACCAGCCCATCAGAAAAGGGGCTGGGGGCACGGCAAATCGATCTTCTCCAGCGTTTACGCGAAGGCAGGGTAGCTAGCGCAGAACTCGACAGTAGCGATCGTCAGCGCCTGCGCCAATTTCTCGCGGACGGATGGATAGAAGAGGCCCCGCCCACTTTTCAGACTCGGGAGTCGCCGCTTCACCTCCACTCCGAGCAGGCCGGCGCGGTCGCCGCGATCCGTGCGGCCTCCGCATTTCAACCTTTTTTACTCGATGGGGTCACCGGCAGCGGCAAGACCGAGGTCTATTTGCAGGCCATGGAGCCACTGGTGCTGGCGGGAAAACAGGTGCTGTTTCTGGTACCGGAGATTGGACTCATCACCCAGACCGAGGCGCGCTGCGCTGCCCGCTTCGGGGCTGATCGCGTCGCCGTCTATCATTCGGGCCAGAGTGACGGGGAACGCCTGCGGGTCTGGGCGCAGGCACGCCAGGGTAGCATCTCCGTCCTTATCGGCACGCGTTCCGCCGTTTTTGTGCCGCTGTTACAACCCGCTCTGTTGATCGTCGACGAAGAACACGATCCCTCCTACAAACAGCACAGCGGTTGGCTCTATTCTGCCCGCGATCTGGCCCTGCGCCGCGCGCAACTCGAGGAGCTTCCCATCGTGCTCGGTTCCGCCACGCCATCCCTGGAGAGCCTGCACAATCGCCAACGTGGCCGCTACCGCGACCTGCGTCTGCGCGAGCGCGCCAGCGCCCGGCAACTTCCGCAAATCGAGATTTTACCCCTGCGCAAAAAGCGTCTGTTGGCGGGGCTGGATCCCGTCCTTCTGGGCGCCTGCGCAGAGACCCTCGCCAGCGGTCAGCAGGCATTGTTTTTTCTCAATCGACGTGGCTTTGCCCCGGCCCTGCTCTGCCATGCTTGCGGCCATGTACCCCACTGTCGCCGCTGCTCGGCACCCTTGACCTGGCACCGACGTCAGGCACGTCTACGCTGTCATCATTGCGGGCTGGAGGCCCCCGTACCTAGCCAATGCCCCAATTGCGGTGCCAGCGAAATCACCGGCATTGGCATGGGCACGGAGGGCCTCGAAGATTTTCTGCGCGAGCGCTTTCCCGACGTGCCCCTGCTGCGTATCGACCGCGACGAGGTACATAGCGCCAAACAATTAGCGGAGCGCCTGCAACAGGTCCTGCACACTCGACCGGCCATCTTACTTGGCACGCAAATGCTCAGCAAAGGTCACCATTTCCCCGACGTCAGCCTGGTAGGCATCGTGGATGTGGACCAGGGGCTGTACAGCGCCGATTTTCGCGCTCCGGAACGCTTGGCCCAGACGGTGATACAGGTGGCCGGTCGTGCCGGCCGCGGCGGCACTCGGGGACGGGTCATCCTGCAAACGCACCTTCCGGAACATCCTTTGCTGCTTGCCTTGCAAGGTGGCGCATACGGGACCGCGGCAAGCCAACTCCTCCGCGAACGCCAGCAGGCAGGCCTGCCCCCCTTTCGCGCCCTCGCTCTGCTGCAGGCCGAGGCGCAGCGTGCCGAACCCGTCTATGCATTTCTGCGCGCAGCACACGCCTGCATTGGCCCGGAATTGGAGTGCAGCGGTCCGATTCCAGCTCTACTCGAACGCCGCGCTGGCTATCACCGTGCCTATCTGTGGCTCGAGGGCAAAAGCCGCTCCGCACTCCATCGTGCCTTGGCTCGGGCCGTAGATCCCCTTGGCAAATTGCCCCAATCGCGGCAGGTACGCTGGAGCCTGGACGTAGACCCGCAGAATTTTTAGGACCTTTGCAAGAATTACCTACAGACGGTTGATTTTCCCAGCGGAAAGCCTATACTGAACTTGGCCAGTTCGGCTGTTTTTATTTATTTGGGGTGTAACATGGCGGTTGGTACGGTAAAGTGGTTCAACGACAGCAAGGGGTTTGGTTTCATCACGCCGGAAGATGGCAAGGAAGATGTGTTCGTGCATCACTCCGCCATTGAAGGCTCCGGCTTCAAGACCTTGGCGGAAGGTGAGCGCGTCAACTTTGAAGTGACTCGCGGCCCGAAGGGTCTGCAAGCCGAAAAGGTCCGTCGGGCCTAATTAGCCCGCGCAGGGCAGTGTCAACTGCCCTCCCCCTTGCGGGGAAAACACTTACCGGCCCGGTTTACTGAGCCGGTATTTTTACGTCCGCCGCTCCCGCTTACGGGTACTCGGCCGGGTCACGCGACGCTCTTTTTCAGCAGTTTCAGCGGTCGTTTTCCGCCGCACTGCCGGACGCCGGGGATAGCTCTCCCGCCCGGCGTCGCCAGACGATAGTGGGCGGATCTGCAGGGGCCGGCCGCAGACCCAGGTCTTCTTCAGGTGTTCGATCACGGCGTCGTGGAGATCGGCGGGCAATTCGACCGTGCTGTGGTCATGGGCAATTTGTACCTTGCGAATCAGACGGCTTGGCAAGCCCGACTCATTGGCAATAGCGCCCACGATATTTTTTACCTGCGCTCCGTGCTCTTCACCCACGTCCAGGCGATACATGCGCATATTGGGCTCCCCCTCAGCTGCAGAGGACTCGCGGCGCACCTGCGGCCTCTGCCGCTTGCCCTCGCCATCACGCCGTTCGCGACGTGGACGTGCGGGCGACACCACAGTGTCCAGCGCTGCGGAGGGTCGGGTCTCCGGCGCTGGCAAGAGCGGCTTGTCCTTCTGCACCAAAAAGGCCAAAGCGGCGGCAATCTCTCCCAGGCCAATATCATGCTCCTCCTGATATTGGGCGATCAAGGATTCGAAGGGCTCCAGGTCCTCCCCCTCAATCACCGCGAGGAGCTGCTCCTTAAACTGCGCCACCCGACGATCGGCAACATCGGCAAGACTGGGCAAATGCATGGCCTCGATACTCTGCCCAGTGGCCCGCTCGATGGCTTTGAGCAGATAACGCTCACGCGGGGCAACAAAAAGAATAGCCTCCCCTTTGCGTCCGGCCCGCCCGGTGCGACCGATCCGATGCACATAAGCCTCGGTGTCGTTGGGGATATCATAGTTGATGACGTGGGTGATGCGCTCGACGTCCAGGCCACGGGCGGCAACGTCCGTAGCAATGACGATGTCGAGGGCACCCGATTTGAGCCGCTCGACGGTCTGCTCGCGCAACGCCTGACTCATATCGCCGTTGAGGGCACCACAGGCGTAACCACGTGCCTCCAGGCGCTCTGCCAGTTCGACGGTAGCCGTCTTCGTGCGCACGAAGATGATCCAGGCATTGCTGTCTTCCACTTCCAGAATACGGGTCAGGGCATCAAGCTTGTGGGTGCCACTCACCTGCCAATAGCGCTGGCGGATGGCAGACACGGTTTTCGTGGCACTTTTGATCTTGATTTCCACAGGCTCGCGCAGGTACGTGCGCGCAATCCGGTGGATGGCCTCGGGCATGGTCGCAGAAAACAGCGCCACCTGGCGCTCCTCCGGGGTGTGCTGGAGAATATCTTCGACAGCATCGATGAAACCCATGCGTAGCATCTCATCAGCCTCATCCAGTACCACCGCCTGCAGTCGGTCGAGCTGCAAGGTACGGCGACGCAGATGGTCCTGAATGCGCCCCGGCGTGCCCACCACCACCTGCACCCCACGCGCCAGTTGTTTCAACTGCAGGCCCATGGACTGACCACCGTAGATCGGGAGGACGTGAAATCCAGGCAGGTATTTGGCGTAGCTCTGCATCGCCTCGGCTACCTGGATGGCCAGCTCGCGCGTCGGCGCCAGCACCAGGATCTGCGGGAAACGCTGCGAACAATCAACGCGGCTGAGCAACGGCAAGGCAAAGGCCGCAGTCTTGCCGGTGCCGGTCTGCGCCAGACCAATGACATCCTTGCCGGCAAGCAGCGGGGGAATGCTCTGGGCCTGAATGGGCGATGGCTGCTCATAGCCAATCTCGGCTACGGCGCGCTGGAGCGGCTCGGCAAGCGCGAAATCGCCGAAACGCTGTGTGTTTTCCTGTCCCATTCCTACCCCCTACGCAATCGATTGCGCACTATACGCCAAATCTGGCGCCGGTGCATGACTCAGTCGGCAGCCAGCAATTCTTGCAATGCCGCCGCGATGCCCGTGTCGGCCCCGGGGCCATACGGCGTTTGTCCGGGCGTAAAGCGATCGCAAAAGGCGTAATCGAAGCTCACGTCCTGCAAGCCCAGACTGCCAAAGAGGCGGTTTTCCCAAGACTGATCATCGGCGTGGGGAACCAGCGTCGGCCAGGCGGACGCCGCAGCAGGTTCGAGAATGGGTCCAAAAAAGATTGCGCCGGGCTTGTTGCGCAAGCGCAGGGCACAGGAGCCGGCGGTGCGACCTGACATCGGCAGAAAGTCGATGGTGCGGGTGAGGCGCAGCTTGCTGTCCAGAGCGACATCGAGCTCAACGCCCATGGCCCTTCCCTCTATGGGTTGCGCCACCAAACGCAGACCTTTGTCCTGCCAGCTGGAGAGATCCTGGGCACCGAAACGACTCGGCAGAAACAGTACGGTCGGCGGCGCCAGCCTCTCCAGTTCTTGCCAGAGCGCGGCGTCATAGCGTGGGGCATTGACCAGAATGCCACCGGCATCCTTGTCGGCGATGTAATACACCGCCGGGGTGTCCTCTCCACCCTCCACATGATGTATACTGCGGTCAAAGAAACGACAGAGTTCCTGCATAACACCTCTCCAGTCTGGAGGGATTCACCTTGGCGCAAAAATTCTTTGCGCGCAAGGACTGGGCGCCACAAAACGCAACGCTTATTCTGCCACTTTATCCTCCACCGAGATCTCGACCCATGGATATCGTCCAGCTTCTTCTCGCCCTCGTTCTCATTCTCCTCGCCGCCGAGCTGTTCACCAACTCCCTGGAACATCTGGGCCACCGGCTCGGGCTTTCGGAGGGAGTCACCGGCTCCATCTTTGCCGCCATTGGTACTGCGCTGCCGGAGACCATGGTACCACTGGTGGCGGTCTTTGCGTCGAGCAGTCTGGCCAGCCCGAAACTTGGCGAGGAGGTTGGCGTCGGTGCCATTCTTGGCGCACCGATGATGCTGTCCACCCTCACCCTGTTCCTAATGGCGCTTTTTGCTGCCGGACAGCGCGGCTGGCGGGGCGAGCTCCTGCCCGAGCGCAGCGGCCTGCGTCGCGATCTGTCCTGGTTTCTGGCCGCCTTCGCCCTGGCGACGATTGCGCTGTTCATTCCGCACCACGCCGCCATCGTGCGTAGTGCTATCGCCACCATCCTCGTCTTGCTCTATTTCTTTTACATTCTGCTCACGGTTCGTGCCTCGGCAGCCCTGGTCGCCGATGGTCACGCCACCGAGGCAGAAGCACCGCTCTACCTTTCCCGGCTGGGCCTTCCCAATGCCTTGCCGGTCATCTTCCTGCAACTGGCACTGGGACTGGCCGGCATCATCTTCGGCGCCGAGCTCTTTGTGCATGGAGTGGAGCATCTCTCCATCTGGCTGGGGGTTTCTGCGCTCATCCTCTCCCTGTTGATCGTGCCCGTAGCCACCGAACTGCCGGAAAAAATCAACAGTATTCTGTGGATACGGCGCAAGAAGGACACTCTCGCCTTTGGTAATATCACCGGTGCGCTGGTCTTTCAGGGGTCGTTGTTGCCCGCCATTGGCGTCTCTCTGACCCCCTGGTCACCTACCCCACCAGTGCTGCTCGGGGCAGTGCTGACTTTGTGCGCAGCGAGTTACACTTTTTTGCTCGTCTGGCGTGGCGTGCGTCTACGGCCCCTACATTTCCTCTTCAATGGGGTCCTCTATATGGCGTATTTTGCGGTGTTGAGCTAGGCGCAGAGCGTCCCAAGCTGCTACCATTGGCATCACGCCCCAGTAGCTCAGTGGATAGAGCAACCGCCTCCTAAGCGGTAGGTCGTACGTTCGATTCGTATCTGGGGCGCCATAGTAAACAATAAGTTACGAATTTGCATTGCATGCCTCTCTAATTTATGCCCCACCCTGGCGGCATAGTTGCGTCAAGTTCAAGGCGACAGCAGTGGATCCGAGGATCAAGACCATGTGCCAACCAGACCCCAATGCAAAGCCCAGAGATACCCCCGGCGGTCGCCGTTGGAGAAATCCAGACGGATAAGGACAAGAAATATCTTTACCGTACTGATAAATCATCTTGTTAAAAAGAAAACTGCGCATTTGTACCAGATTTGATACGTCCTCAGAAAAACCTCCACATAGCGATGCATCTTCCCTGGCTGCATGTTCCAAATACGTCAACTGGTCTAACAGCAAAACCTTTCTAGACCTTGACAGGACACCGTTTTCTCTGGTTTCATCCGCACATTGGCGTGATCGGAGATTGCGACCTGGGCCATACATCACCAGAACTCCTATCCTCTGCCCTCGCTGCATCCCCAACGAGATTGTCGGCGGTTTTCGATCCGGGGCACGTGCTTGGTCGAGGAATAGTATGCCATTCGCGCAATGCCATGCTGATGATTCGGGCCGGTCAAAGACATATACGAGCGAGACGCAGCTCTTCGTGCTTCCCTCGCCACATCTAAGGATGGAGAGTTGCCAGTGACAACCGTGAAATCCACCGTCAGAACCGAACACAGTCTTCCCTGGCAGCGTCTGGTGCCCTACTTCCTCGGCATAGCGGACGCGCTGGCTCTCTTCGCCGCGTTCTATTTCGCGCGCATTTCGCATGCGCTGTACTACAGTATTGACCCCCTGCAAGTACTCCTGCACTGGTGGGGCGAGATCGTTCAGGTAAACATCCTGTTATTCTTTTTGCTGGCGGCCACGGCCATTCTGGCCTTTGCCTACAAAGGCCATTACGCCCGGCGCAAGGCCTTCTGGGACGAAATGGGGGAAATGGTCGGGGTGTTGACGGTACTCGTCGTCCTCAACGCCTCCTTGGCGTTTGTTGGCAAGTGGCCGATGTCGCGCCTGTGGCTCTTCTCCACCTGGGGATTGGCTTTCCTGTTCTTGCCGGCCAGTCGGCTGGTAATGCGGCGCATCCTGTATCATCTCAACGCATGGAATCGCCCTGTGGTGATCGTCGGTTGCGGGCAGAACGCCGCGGAAGCCATTCGCGCCCTGGACAGCGAGCCACTTCTCGGCTATGAGGTGCAACGGGTACTAGTGCCGGAAGGCGCAACGCCACCCGGCGATGGTTTTCCCGCCCGCGCTCCAATCCAGACCCTGGACAATAATCCACTGGAGACCCTGGCCCGGCTGGGCGACCCCCATGTGATTCTGGCCTTGGACATGGACCAGTGGGAGGCGCAGGAGCGGCTGATCCGCACCCTCAGCTTCAGTTACCGTAACCTGACCATTGCCCCGCCCCTGCGCGGCTTACCTCTCTTCGGGCTGGAAACCATGCATTTCTTCAGCCATGAAGTGCTCATGCTGCGGGTACGCGACAACTTGGCGCGGCCGGCATCGCAATGGATGAAACAGTTTTTCGATCTGTTGGCTACCAGCCTGATTGTGCTGATGCTGGCGGTACCAATGCTGGTGATCGTCTTGCGCATTCGCCGCGAAGATGGAGGTCCTGCCTTTTTCGCTCAAGAACGCATAGGCAAGGACGGCAAACCCTTCCCGTGCCTGAAGTTTCGCAGCATGGTGGTGGACGCTGAACAAAAGCTGAATATCTATCTGGATGAGCACCCTGAAGCGCGGGCCGAATATGAGCGCAACTACAAGCTGCGAAATGACCCCCGAGTCACGTCCATCGGGCGCTTCCTGCGCCGGACCAGCCTGGACGAGCTACCGCAGATCTTCAATGTCTTGCGCGGCGAGATGAGTCTGGTTGGTCCGCGCCCCCTCCTCGAAAAGGAACGTTCCCGCTATGGCGAGGGTATCCACCTCTACACTCAGGTGCGCCCCGGCATCACCGGACTCTGGCAGATCAGCGGTCGCAGTAACACCACCTTTGCCGAGCGGGTACACCTCGACGCTTGGTATGTGAAGAATTGGTCCCTTTGGTACGACATCGTCATCCTACTGCGCACCGTCAAGGTCGTGTTCCGGCGGGAGGGTGCGTATTGAGCGGGCCGTCTACGATAGCCCCGTCATTGGCCCCACAGTTCGCTCCAGGGAACAGATACCCGCTCCGGGGCCTTTATCAGAAAACGCAGACATTCCTGACTTGCACTATCCTATAGGCGTGTCCGGTTATCGAAGATACGTATTCATGAACCGCACGGGGAGGTGTGCAAAATGGCAGTGGAACACGACCCAAAAGAATGGGAACAGATGGCGCCCGAAGCTGCTTTTCAGGCGCTCGACAGCAACGAAAAGGGGCTCAGTGCCGCAGAGGCGACACAACGACTACAGCAGTATGGCGAAAATGCCTTACATGAAAAGGAAATTCCCCTGTGGCACCGGCTGCTCTCCTACTTTTGGGGCCCTATCCCGTGGATGATCGAAGTCGCCGCGGTGTTATCCGCCATCAATGACGACTGGAAGAGCTTTTTTGTAATCTTCGCCATGCTGCTGATCAACGGTGGCATTGGCTTCTGGGAGGAAAAAGGCGCTGCCGACGCCCTCAAGGCCCTAAAAAACCAACTAGCGCTCAAAGCGCGTGCTCTGCGTGATGGCCAGTGGCAGGAAATCGATGCCGGCACCCTGGTACCGGGGGATGTCATTCGGGTGCGCCTGGGAGATGTGCTGCCCGCCGACGTCAAACTCTTTTCCGGCGACTATCTTGCCGTCGATCAATCGGCGCTGACCGGCGAATCGCTGCCCGTCAACAAAAAGCCGGGGGCGGTGGCCTACTCCGGAACCATCGCCAAGCAGGGTGAGATGCTCGCCCTGGTCTATGCCACCGGCAGCAAGACCTTCTTTGGCCGCACGGCCAGCCTGGTCCAGAGGGCGGCCCCCGTTTCCCACTTTCAGAAGGCCGTGCTTGGCATCGGCAATTTCCTCATCATCCTTGCCCTGGTCCTGTCGACGATCCTGATTATCGTCGAGCTGGTACGGGGGCTGCCGTTTTTGGAGCTACTGGCCTTCATTCTGGTCGTCGTCGTGGCGTCCATTCCTGTCGCCATGCCTGCCGTGCTGTCCGTGACCATGGCGCTGGGAGCCTTAGCCTTGTCGCGCATGAAAGCGATCGTCTCCCGCCTGACCTCCATTGAGGAAATGGCCGGGGTCGATATTCTCTGCTCGGACAAGACCGGCACTCTGACGCAAAACAAGATCACCCTGGGAGATACCGTGCTCTTTCAGGCCAAAGAGGAGCAGGAGGTGATTGTTGCCGCTGCTCTGGCCTCCCGCGCCGAGGATGCCGATGCCATCGATCTAGCCGTGCTGGCTGGCCTCCAGGATAAGGCCAAGCAACTGCAAGGGTTCCAGCAGGACAAGTTCATCCCCTTCGATCCCGTTTCCAAGCGCACGGAAGGACAAATCCAGGGTCCGGACGGCAAGCACTTCCGCACCTCCAAGGGTGCTCCCCAAGTTCTCATGGATATGGCCAAACTAGACGGTGATGCGCGCAGCAAGGCAGAAAAGGCGGTAGAAGACTTTGCCGCCAAGGGCTTCCGCACCCTGGGGGTCGCCCGCTCCGATGATGACGGTACCAGCTGGCAGTTTCTGGGCATTCTCTCGCTCTTCGATCCGCCACGGGTTGATTCCAAGGACACCATCATCGAGGCGCAGCAGCATGGCATCGAAGTCAAGATGGTGACCGGTGACCATCAGGCCATCGCCAGCGAAATTGCTGGACAATTAAATCTCGGCACCCGCATCCTGACCGTCGACGAACGCCTGTCGAAGTACGCCGAAACCGGGCAGCTCGCAGATGGCTTGGGTGCGGAAATCGAAAAGGCCGATGGCTTTGCGCAGGTATTCCCCGAGCACAAATATGCCATCGTCAAGGTCTTGCAGCAGCGCGGACATATCGTCGCCATGACGGGCGATGGCGTGAATGACGCTCCCGCACTCAAACAGGCGGATGTCGGCATTGCCGTGTCCGGCGCGACCGACGCTGCCCGTGCGGCCGCGGCGTTGATCCTCACGGCTCCGGGCCTGAATGTCATCGTCAAGGCGGTAGAGGAAGCACGGCGCATTTTCGAGCGGATGATGAGCTACACCGTTTATCGCATCGCTATGACCCTCGATATCCTCTTTTTTGTCGTCATCACCATGCTGATCTTCAATTCCTACCCGCTCACGGCGATCATGGTAGTGCTTCTTTCCTTGCTCGATGACATCCCCATCATGAGCATTGCCTGGGATCGTACTGCGGTGCAGGAAAGTCCGGTGCATTGGGAGATGGCGCGGGTACTCAGTCTAGCCTCTATGATGGGCCTGCTGGCTCTGGGCGGTACCCTGGTGCTGTACCTGCTGGGCCGCTTTGCTTTTCAGCTGCCCAACTGGGAACTGCAAACCCTGATGTTTTTGCAACTCATCGCCGGCGGGCATTTGATGCTCTTTCTGACGCGCACCCGTGGCCCTTTCTGGAAGCCACCCTATCCAGCCCCCATCCTGCTGCTTGCCATCCTCGGTACGCAGATCTTTGGCATTGCCATCGTCGCCTTTGGCTGGTTGATGCCGGCCATTCCCTGGGTGGCGATTGGCCTGGTCTGGGCCTACAACATTGTGTGGATGTTTGTCGCAGACTTCGCCAAGCTCGCCATCCATCGTGCCATGGATCACCGGCAAGGGCATCAGCTGCGTTTTCTCAACACCCTCAATCGCTCTCTGCATCCCATGATTGCCGAGATCGAGGCGGGAGATGCCGCGCTGCGACGCCAAGTACAGGGCCTCTTGCACGCGCAAAAAGATCAGGAAAAGTAAAGATTCCGAAGTACACAGGAGGGAAGACAGATGGCGGAACAAACTACGGATGTCTTGATCATTGGTGGCGGCCCCGCAGGCATGATGTGCGGGATCACCGCAGCGCAGTTTTCTCCGCATAAAAAAGTTCTGGTGGTACGCCCGGAAGGCGACGCAGTCATCCCCTGTGGCATTCCCTACATCTTCGGCACCCTGGGCGGCACCGACGAGGATATGGCAGGTCGCGCGCCGCTACTGGCGGCAGGTGGCCAATTGCAGATCGGCAAGGTCAAGCAGGTGGATCGGCAGCAGCGTACGGCCAGCCTGGATAATGGCGATCTCATCCACTGGGAGCGCCTGGTTCTCGCCACCGGTGCCGACAATTTCATTCCCCCCATCCCCGGCCTCGATCTCGCGGGGGTATTCAGTATCCAGAAGGACTACAACTATCTCGATCAACTCTTCAGCACCCTGATCCCCAAGGTCAAGCGCCTGGCGATCATCGGCGGGGGCTTCATTGGTGTGGAATTTGCCGACGAGATCCGCAAACGGGGTATTGAAGTGCATATCATCGAGATGATGCCACATCTGATGCAAGCGGCCTTCGATCTCTATGCCTGTACCGCAGTCGAAAAACAGTTGCAAAAACATGGGGTACAGATCCATACCGGCTGCAAGGTAGAGGCAGTAATCGCCGACGCCTCGGGCAAACAGGTCGCCGGGGTGCAGATCGCCGGGCAGGATCTTCTGCCCGTCGATGCGGTATTGGTCGCTATCGGCACCCGTCCTCACACCCAGCTGGCGCAGGACATGGGCCTTACCCTGAGTCGCTCGGGGGGAGTATGGGTAGACGCCTTTCAGCGCAGTCGCGAAGACCCGCACATTTTCGCCGTGGGTGACTGTGCGCACAAACAGGATTTTTTTACCCGCAAGGCCAGTCACGCCATGATCGCTTCGCAGGCCGCCGCCGAAGGACGCATTGCCGGGATGAATCTCTATGGATTGCGGGAGCTGCGTTTCAATGCGGGCTCGGTCAGCGTCTATGCCAGTGAAATCGATGGCTTGGCCTTTGGCGTTGCCGGCATGACCGAGCACCAGGCAGAACAGGAAGGCTTTCCCATCCTCGTCGGCGAGGCCCGCTTGCCTGATCATCATCCGGCGGCCATGCCCAATACCACGGAGATCTACTGTCGTGTCATCTTCGCCCGCGACTCCCTACAGTTATTGGGAGGACAAATACTGGGCGGTACCACGACTGGCGAGCTCGTCAATACCATTGGCCTTGCCGTACAAATGCGCGCTACCGCACCCGACCTGGCGAGCATGCAATTCGGCAGCCAACCGCGCCTGACACCGTCCCTGCATCCCTTGGTTGCCGCTACCGGCGATGCCCTGCACAAACATTTTCAAGGACAGCACCCCTGTGTGGACTCGCCCACCTGAATCCGGGATGAGCCCCGCTCAGGCCTGCGCAGCTGCCGCCTTGCGCAGCAGGTCCAGGCCGTGTGCCAAGAGCTTTCGCGACGTTCCAAAGTTGAGGCGGACGAAACCAGATCCACCCTCACCAAAGGACGGGCCCCAATTCAGGCCCAGGCCGGCATCGAGGATCCTCGCCTCGATTTCTGCATCGCTCAACCCCCAGGCACGGAGATCCAGCCACGCCAAATAGCCAAAATCCGGCTTCCGAAAGCCAATCTCTGGCAGCTGCTCCTGCAAAAAGGACTCCAGAAACTGGGCATTATCACCAAGGTAGCTCTGCAAGGCCTGCAACCACGGCCACCCCTCCTGCCAGGCCGCACGCAGGGCGGCCTTGGCGAAGGTGTGGGTACCGAGGATACCGCTACGCCGGAGTTCGTCCACAAACTGGGCTTTGGCTTCGTCACCCCGGAGCCATGCTACCGCCCCTCCAAGCCCTGCAATATTGAAACTCTTGCTTGCCGAGGCGAAGACGATGGCGCGGGGATCCAGTTTTCCCATGGGGGTGTGGACCTGGTCGGGACGGCTGAGGTCGGCATGAATTTCGTCACTGACAATCCGTACCCCATGGCGCTGACAGAGGGAAACCAACTGCTGTAACTCCTCTGGCGTCCACACCCGACCCACCGGATTGTGCGGGGAACAGAGCAGCAACATCCGCGCCTGCGGCAGTTGTGTCGCCAAGGACGCAAAGTCGATTTCGTAGCGAAGGCCCGCATCCTTGCGCAAGGGTACAGAGACCAAGCGTCTGCGCTGCCCCGTTACGGCGGCAAAAAATGGGGGATAGATCGGTGGCATAACGATGATCCCATCGTCCGGCCGGGAAAATGCGCGAACCGCCGCATTCAGCGCCGGCACCACTCCCTGGACCGGGATAACCTCGTCTGTCCTGACCGTCCAGGAATAGCGTTTGCACCACCAGTCAGCCGCCGCTTCGTGCACCGTTTCGTCATGATCCGGATACCCCAACACCGGCTCTACCAGACGCTGTTCCAGAGCACGCAAAATTTTGGGCGCGACCGGGAAATCCATATCGGCAACCCACATCGGAAATACCGGCCTGCCGAATGTCTGTCGCGCTCCCGCCCATTTGACACTATCCGTATGCCAGCGGTCGACAACTGTATCAAAATCAAATTGCGTTTCACGCATGCGTGGTTTCCTGAGCTGATCGAGATGTCCTATAGCCATCTTTGGGCCCAGGTACGAAAAAGCCATCCCGTGCGGCCCTACTTTACCCAAGCGATCATACCAGCCGGGGGACGAAAAGGCCTAGTTCCCAATCTTTCACCAAGCCGAATTCAAGGCCGGAGCAGTCCGACCACAGGAATTGCCCGCGGAACCCGCAGCGGAGCATCCGTATTCCGCAAAAGCTTAGCAGGCATGACGTTAGAACTCCCTCAATGATCTGCATACCAGGCCCGGATTGCACAAAGACCATTGGCCAGCGGCGTCTCCGGCACCCATCCTAGATCCAGATGGACGCGCTCGATTTCGAGGTATTTTATGGCTGGTTTGCTGCGTGTATCCCCGCGAAAAAAGCGACATCGGCGATGGAAGTCGCCGTATCGGTACCGAAATTGAAGGCCTTGCCACGGTGGTTCGCTAAAGGTTCGTCCGGTTTCAGGTAGGCATCCGCCATATCGGCAATATATAAAAAAACATCTGCGAGAGGCAGATTACAAAGCCAAGCCTACAATTATGCTGCAGAACAGCGCTCTAAAAGGGTGCGCAGACCGCGGTTTAGAGGAATATTTGCTCGTCCAAGGACCTGCTGCATACGACTCACATCCGCCTGGGAATGACGGATGTCACCGGACTGCCGGAGCACCCGTTGCATCTCTCCCTTACCAAGATTCAGCTCGATCAGAAGTTCAGCTAGCTCTCCAATAGTTGTCGCCCTACCACTAGCGACATTGACGACACCGTTGACGGCACTCCTCAACGCCGCCAGATTTACGCGCGCGACATCGGCAACATGAATAAAATCGCGCTCCTGAAGCCCATCCCCGCGCACCGTGAGCGGCCGCCCGTTCTGGAGTTGATCGATAAAGCGCGAGATTACCCCACTATAGGGCGAACGAGGGTCCTGTCGTGGTCCGTACACATTGAAGTAGCGAAGACCAAGCTGAGACAGACCATACAAGCGCCCAAACAACTCCGCATAGAGCTCATTACTGTACTTTTCCAAGCCATAGGGCGAGATGGGCCGTAGCGGAGCCGTTTCTTGCAATGGCAACACCTCTGGATCACCGTAGACTGCCGCCGAAGACGCGTACACCACTCGCACTGAATAGCGACGTGCCTGCTCCAACACCCGCACGAATCCGACGATATTCTGCTCAGCGGACCGCACAGGATCCTCCAGACTACGCTGTACGGAAACCTGAGCAGCGAGATACAAGACCGCACTCACCTCGGTAAAGGCCACCTGCAGTATTGTTGCATCCTCGACACTCCCAGCGATGATTTCCAGCTGCGGATGGCCTTTTGGTAGATTTTCACGACGGCCGGTGGAAAAATCGTCGAGAACTCGCACCGCGTAGCCTTCCGCCAGCATGTGGTCCACCGAATGAGAGCCGATAAAACCAGCACCACCAATCACCAGTAT
>NZ_JBYCKU010000020.1:0-1925 GCF_057473545.1 Acidithiobacillus sp. TH-A67 | reverse complement strand
CGCCTTGCTCGTGCAGAAAAGCAATGGCATCCGCCACCTCGGAAAAGGGCAGCCGGTAGCGTAGCGCCTCGGAGATAGGAAAGACATCGATAACTTGGCCATTCTCCTCGGTACGATAGAAACTGCCGAGATCCTCTCTTTCCAGCCCCGCGCAAAGAAAATGATAGTCATCGACCACCACATAGCGAATGGCGGAGTCGACCAGCGCCGGCACCACCGAGGGATCCCAGACGCGTTCCGTCAGCCAGGCGCCTTCCGGGCGCTGGCCAAATTCTGCCTGTAGGCGGTTACTCATGGATTGCAGCTGTTCAATACGGTCAAGATACGGAATGGCGGCGAGCACCGGCTCGGTGTCGCCGGCGCCTACCAGCTCTACCTGTCCACGCGCCACCATGCTGCGCAGGAGTTCCATGGTCTGGGGATGGCGTTGGGCCAGATAACCCAACAGCCAGCCACTGCTGTGAAAGGCAAAGACAAAGTCGGGATAGCGATCTAGCACCTGCAAAAACGGGTGATAACAACGTGCTACCGCGTCGTCAACGACCTCGGGAAAATTACCAATGGGTTGGTGGGCATGGACTCCAAACAGCAGGGGCAGGGCATCGGGCATCGTTTGCTTTCCTCAGGTGTGGCCACGTCGCATGGTACCACCAGCCTCGGCGCTGCCGCCGCCCTGACTGATGGCCTGATCGAGTTCCGCTGGCGCTGGCTGCCCCAGCAAGTCGTAGAGTTGCCGCAGGTGATCGCGGTACAGGCCATCAAAATCCCGTACGGCATCACCAGGGTTATAATCGCCAAACCACCAGAACCAGTCCGACCCCTCACAGCGGGCGAGCTGTTGGCGAATCGCTTCCTGGCGCTCGGCGGAGAAACTGCCGATCTTCTGGTCCACCGCCAGCTTGGCATGGCAGAGCAGATCCCAGGCACGATTCTTTGCCGGGTCACCAATCCAGGTACTGAAATTTCCATAGACCCAGCTACCCGCGGCGAGCTTGAGCAGGTCTTGGGCGGCATCGCCGTGATCGCGCACATAATCGCCAAAGGTACAGAGCTGAAGGTGCGGGTGGTTACTCAAGAGCCGGTAGAGCTCGCTGAGAAAATAATAGCCATTGTAGGGGTAGTATTCCCAGGCATTCTCACCATCGAGAATGACGCTTACCACTGGCACCGGCTGATCTTCGGTATCGCGCCAGATCGCCTCCAGACGTTGTACGAAGTCCGTCGCCGCATCATGTCCAGACCAGGTCTTGTAGTCGAAGCCGATGCGATCCGAGAGCGAATCATCCCGGAAGAATAAATGCGGTCCCTGGCCGGCCGAGCGATAAGCCTGATACAGGTACTCTGCCCGTCCCTGGGCTGGCGAGCGATCCGGAAAGGACTGATGCAGGCTGCGCCCGAGGACACCCTCCCCCGAGGCCGTCCACAGCACTCCTTCGTCGCTCAGCAACTTCACGAACTCTGCAGAAACCCCGCCTTCGGCCGGCCAGATTCCGCGGGGAGGCTCAGAAAAATGCTGGCGATGACTCGCCAGCGCTCGTCGCAATTGCCGTTGTACTCGCTCTTTGCCCCCCGGGTATTGCGGACACTCGGGCAATGGTGCATCTGGCAGCCCATCCCGCGCTGAGCGAAAGTCGAGCAGCAGCGGGGCAATCGGATGCTGGTACGGCGTCGTGGAAATCTCGATCCGGCCCGCCTGGGCCAGGGCCTGATAGCGCGGCAACAGGCCGGTAATGGTCTCCCCCAGACAGTCGAGCAGTGCCATGCGCTCGGCGGTGGTGAAGCCACTGCCTTTGGCCATCAAGTCCTGAATCGTTGCACTTTTGCGACGCAGGGTCTCGCCGGTCCAGGCCAGATGATACCAGACCAGGAGGTCGGCGAGATATTGCACCGAGAGGTAATCGCCCATCTCGGCAGCGTCTTGTCGG
>NZ_JBYCKU010000019.1:0-8324 GCF_057473545.1 Acidithiobacillus sp. TH-A67 | reverse complement strand
GTCGCGGGTTCATATCGCACTCCTGCTCAGTGAAAACAAAAGCAGGTTAGAGCTCGCCAGCCAGCCCGGAAAGTACGGTGCCGTTTGAGCGGTTACTCCGACCTGGCGGCTGCCGCGGGTACGGTGCTGAGCCAAGAAGGATCTCCGGCAAGGCACGCATTTGTCGTTCGTCAGGGCGTCATCAAACTGGAGCGCTTTGGCGCGGAGGAAACGCAGCTCATAGGATTGCTACGTAGCGGGGATATCTGGGGATTCGAGGGGCTGGACTTACCCGATTACCAACACACCGCGACGGCCCTCCTTGCCTCTCGCATTTGCTCCCTCGAAGTAGATGCTTTGCAGGCTTGGTGTGAGCGGGAACCGCGAGTTCGACAGGCAATTCGGAAAAGACTACAACTGGCCCAGCAAGAAACGGAAGAGCACTTGCTCCTTGTGCTGTCCTCCAGCGCCGAGCGTCGGGTTATCAGATTTTTATTGCGATGGTGTGGAGACTACCCCGATGGCCAGAAAATCGCCCTTCCCCTTAGCCGCCAAGAATTGGCCAATTATCTGGGTATGTCCAAGGAGCATGTGAGCCGAATCATGGCGAAGCTGAAGCGGCAACGGCTCCTGCGTGAGCAGCATGGCTGGATCCAGGTACAGTATCCGTTGCTACGACAATATTTGCAGGACAACTCAGTATAAGTTTCGCTCCGGCAAATACCAAGACGATCCCTGGCTGCGCTCTCCTATCCTTGGCAGCGACTGAGCAGCCGAGCAAACGCGCTTGACACCGCGCTTTTGTGGTCTATGATATATCTAAGTACGATATATCTTAATGCTGTGGCACAGGCCGGCGGGAGTGCTCAATGAGAAGGGGCGGTAAGGGCGAAGCCTTGTGTGGTAAGTCTTCGAAAAAATGTGGTGACGGTCGGCGGCGAGCGCGTCTGTTGGACCAGGGTATGCTGCGATTCGTCATTCTGAAGCGCTTAGCAGAGCGTCCGGCTCATGGGTACGAGCTGATCAAGTTTCTGCAGGAGCAATCGAAGGATGTTTACAGCCCAAGTCCTGGCATGCTCTACCCCATGCTCTATCTGATGGAAGATCAGGGCTATCTGTCGACGATTTCAGAAGGTAACAAGCGGCTTTACCAAGTGACGGAACAAGGTTTTGGCTTCTTGCAGCAAAACTGGGGGTTGGCCGTCGCCGTCGAAGAACGACTGGCCGCTATGGGAAGTGATGAAGTGGAAAAGACGCGTAGCCAGCTGCACGCGCTGCGTGATGCCGTCCATGAGCGTATGGGTTTGAACGGCCAGCAGCCGGAGTTGTTACAGCAGATGCAGAGTATCTTGCAGGAGGCCTTGGACAAAATCCAGGCGTTGGATAGTCGAGTTTGATGGGAGTGTGAGGACAGATGATGAAGAACTTTCTTGGAGCAAGTGCTGGTCGGGGTATGGGGAATGCGAGAAGGAGAAAAGGTATGGAAAGTCAGGGTATGAGGGGGGCAGGGAAAGGAGCAGGGCGGTTGGGCTGTGTTTCAGATAGCGGGCAGCAGCAAGGACGTTTTCCCACGATGCTCGAAGATATGCCAGACCATAGCGCGCATCGGACTCAGCATTTGCAGCAAATGCGTATGGAAATTTCCCGCAGTCCAAGGGAGCAGCTCAGTCCCGCGGAACAGGAAGGATTACTGCTCATGCGAGAGGAAGAGAAGATTGCACGAGATGTCTATATTCGGCTCTACGCGCGTTGGGGAATACGACCGTTTGAGAATATCACCGGCTCGGAGCAAGTGCATATGGACGCCATCCTCGCTTTGCTGGAGCATTATGGCTTGCCGGACCCGGCACAAGGGCTTGGTGTTGGAGAGTTCCACCGTGCTGAGCTCCAGCGGCTCTATGATCAATTGATGGAACGGGGCCTCCAAAGTAGGGAGGAGGCCATCCGCGTTGGCCTGCTTATCGAAGAGCTGGATATTGACGATCTCCAGAAAGCTGCCAGGCAAACGGGAAAGGCCATCATCCGTGCCGTTTATGCGGAGCTGGAGAGAGGATCACGGAACCACCTGCGCGCTTTTTACCGGTGGAAAGAAAAGCTGGGAATTTCCTACCAGCCTCAGCATATGGCAGCGGAACCCTTTGAACGTATTGCGCTCTCTCCCCATGAGGACTGTGGATTGGATTGATCGTGGATAGATGGCAAAGCGTTACATGCAGGAGTGCGCTTCAAGAGTGCGGAAAAGTCGGGTGATACCTTTCGCTTGGCAAAGGTATTTCAGACAGTAAACATAATGTCTGGAAGCAAAATCATGGCGTCCCATCTCTCGGATCAGGAATGAGGCGCCGCAAAAAGGCACGGCGGTCGCATTGTTGCTGCTGTTCCAGGTTGGCGCGGGACTGCTGGCGGAAGCGGAGGACTTGGCCCCAGGCGGCGAAGACGGCGTCGGCATCGGGGTAGCGACGGAGGCCCTGCACCTCGGGCTGAAGAAGGAAGTGGCCCAGTTCGGGCAGATAGTGGAGGTGGCCCTGACCGATGAGCCCAGGGACGGACAGAGCCAGGGGAGGACCGAGACTGAGACAGGGAAGGGCAGTGCACTCGGCAGCGGTCCAGCCGCTGGGCAGGGGGGCGGCAGGGATGGCTGTGGGTATGCAGATTCGGTAGAGGGCGATGGGAGTGAGTAGGTGGCCCAACCACCAGCCGGTGACGGAACGCAAATCGCGCAGTTCCACGCTCAGATCCGGATGGGCGGCCTGACTGTCGCGAAAACAGGCCTCATGCCGGTGGCGGAAGGCGGCGGTGATCTGCAGAGCTAGGGTTTCCGCTGTTGCGGCGGGAAGAATTTGCCAGGTGGCCATCCCAGATCCTTCAGCGGTGCTTCTGTGCGTCATGTCTGGCGCTCCGGTGCGAGGCAGGCGTAGGCCAGTCTAGCCAGTTCTTGGGCAAGGCCACGGTAAAAGAGAAGTTCGCTCTGCGACGTAAGATCGCCAAGAAAACGATCCAGCCAATCACTGAGCGTGTCTTGGCAAAATCCCCGCAGGACTTCGGGTCCATTCTCCTCGTGGAGGAAGGCGGCGCATTCGCAGATGGTGCCCAGATAATCCGCAGGAAGCCCCGTGGATAATAAGCCTAAGTCGGCATAGAACGTTTCCAGAGCGGCCGCGCGATGGCCGTTTAGAGTACCTTCTTCGAGATAGGCCGAGGCAAAGGGTGGACAGAGGGCCGGAAAGGTGAAGAGCCGGGTATGTTCCCCCTGCCAAACATCCAAGGGCAGAGAGCTCAACTCCTGCATGGCGGTGGCCAACCAGAGGGGCTGGTAGGGTTGTTCCCGCAGGAGATCCAGGGACTCACCATCCGGCTCCGCCAGCGCCATGGCGCAGAAGTGCCAGATGGCGATGGTGTCGGAGGCCGCTTCAGTGGGTGGTAAGGACATGATAAATACCTGCGCCGAGGACTCCGTCATGGCCGGCATTCCCCCAAGGAAAGACATACACCCCGCAGGCCAGGAAGTAGTGGCGTAACAGGAACCCTCCGAACAGGACCATGCAGGCTGTGAGGATCACCGGAGCGCTGCGTTGCCAGCCTAGGAGGATGCCCTTGCTTTCCATGACGAAGGGCAGGATCAAGCCAATGCCCAGGAAGCCGATGATCCAGCCCCAACTGTGCCAGAGGATGGACAGGCTGGCTTGGCCGCTGCGACTACCGGGCAGTATGACGAGAAGAATACTGAAGATGAGCACGATTTCCACAGCAATGAGGAGGAGATCCAGGCGCTCATACCAACGAGTCATGACACCATGCTGATGCAGTACCGCATACAGGACGATAAGCTGATAAGCCAAGGCCGTGGAAAATGCGGAAACAGTGAACAAGGGAGGGACGAGATCGTTGGCCCACAGGGCTGCAGCGGGAAAAGAACGCAACAGTAAACCGGTATAAACCGCCGTACCTATTCCCGTGAGGATGGCGACCCAGGCAATGGGCGTGCGCAGGCGCCCAGCCCAATCGCCAACGAGACGAATCAGCGGCAGATCGAACCATCTTCCCAACCAGGGACCAGCCAAAGGCAGTTTGCGAAACCACGGCTCGTCCAGCAGCAGAGGCCAGATATAAAGCAAACCGAAAACCATTGCCCAGATAATGAACTGGGTACCCCAAGCAATCCAGGACCAAGGTAAAAAGAGCACATTCCAGGGCACAAGGATCTCCCAGACCCGAACCGGATGGAGCAGATCCACCAAGAGCAAGGCGGAACCAAAACCCAGGAAAGCCTCACCGGAGAGGGTGCCCCAGAGGGTGATGGCGCGTCCCGCTTGAAAGTAGCGGTGGCTGAAGAGGCTCAGGGCGATGAGGGCGGCGCCCAGACCGCCCAGGAAAAGGTAGGCGGCGACCAGCACGCCCCAGCGATCCTGAGTGGCGAAGGTGGTTGCGAAATGAACGGCACTCATAGCAGTTCCTCCGGAATTTTATGTACATAGTAGACGTTGGGACCAGTGCCCAACTCCGTGAGCAGACCCTGGGCCTTGCCGGTGGCGACAACCCTGGTGATGAGGTCGTTGGGATTGTCCAGATCGCCAAAGATGCGAGAGTGGGCCACGCAGGTCTCCACGCAGGCCGGTTGCAGGCCCTCCTGCAGGCGTTCATAGCAGAAATCGCACTTGTCGATGCTGGGTACGGTACGCTTGAGGAAGTTTTTGCCGTAATAGGCTTCACCCTGGCTGATATCCTGACGGTCGGCAGCGTAGCGGGCATCATAGGGGCAGGCCATGGCACAGGCCTGGCAACCCATGCAGACCTCCGGATTGACGCGGACGATGCCGTTGGCCTCCTTCCAGGTGGCGCCGGTGGGGCAGACGCTCACGCAGGGCGGGTTGTCGCAGTGGTTGCAGAGCTTGGGAAAGAACTGGCGGAGGATCTTGTCGCCCACTTCGATCTCTTCGTCATAGACATAAGTGCGGAATTTGTCGGGGTTCCACACCGGAGTCTGGTTTTCCATGGCGCAGGCCGCCATACAGGCGTTGCAGCCGACGCAGGTGTCCAGATTGATGAGCATGGCATATTTGGTCATGGATGATTCCTCAGACGCGTTCCAGGCGCACGGTGAATTCCTGGGAGCGGAAACCGCCGCTCACCGGTTCGATGAAGTTGGGGGTGATCTTGTTGAGGGCTGTGCCCATGCGATAGCCATGGGTGAGGGCCGGATTCTGGTCGCCATAGCCGCTGTAGAGAAAGACGGTATCTTCCCGGACGAGACGGGTGACATGAACCGAAGCCTCCGCCTTCTGCTGCGTGAGCTGGTTGGTCACCCATACCTTGTCGCCTTCCTTCAGTCCGAGTTTGCCGGCACGCGCGCTGTGCACCCAAAGACCCGTATAAATCTCGCCGCGGAACTTGCTGATCCCTACCAGAGGTTGGAAATCGTTGTTGGGCGAGCAATGGGAGACGACCGGTACCATCCCGAAAGTGAAATAGAATTCGTCGTCAGCCATGGGTGCTCTGCTGCCCGGCCGGCAGTCGGCGGGGATGTGGGTGGCCAGCACTGAGAAATAGGGACTGTCCCACAAGCCAAATTGTTCGCGCAGTTGGCCATAGAGATTGCTGTAGAATTCGGCGCGGCCACTGGGCGTCGGCAGTGCCATCTTGCGCGGCATCCCATAGTTGGCGATGAGTTCTTCCGCCTTGGCCACGGGATAGACCCCCTTCTCGCGCAATACGACATCGAGCTTTTGCGCGGTGATCCCCAGGCCCTCAGCCTTGGCCTCGAAGTCCATCTGGCGGAGGGCCATGGTGAAGGGATTCTTGATACCCTTGGCGCGCTTTTCCTCGGTCAGGGCCTTGAGCCGCGCCGCAGGAATACCCATCAAATTCTGCACGGACTGGTAATAGGGTTCGGGGCTGCCCGTAAGGATCTCCGTGAATTTCAGGAAGGCGTCGGTCAGAATGACGTTGTCATAGGCGGGCGGAACGGCTTGGTATCGAGTGATGAGCATGTTGTCGGGGTTGACGCCGTTGCCGTAAATGGCGGGCTCGTCCCGTTCCAGATAGGTGAGCTCCGGCAGAACCACGTCGGCATAGGCGACGGTATCGGCGGGCATGACATCCATGACCACCACCAGTTCCATGTTGGAGTGGGTGAACGCCTCTTGCCAGAACCCTTCCGGCGCATCGCGCATGGGATTGGTACCATTCAGGAGGATCGCCTTGCACAGGTAGGGCGCGCCCTTCCAGGTGAGCTTGCCCCGGATGGCGGAATCCAATCCTACCTCCGTGGTGAAAGGGAAGGCCGCCCAGTCCGGGGAATCCTTGGGGGTCTGATCGCGATGCACCGCCGCCCAGGCCGGATAACCATGGTTATGAGTGCCCGGATTGGCCGCCGCATTGGCGGACCAGTAGACGAAAGGCATACCGGCAAGGCTTGCCAGTGGCGGGGCCTTGGGGTTGTCCTTTTGCGCCCACATGTTGCGCACCTGTTCGCGATAATCGCCGCCGAAGATCCAGCCGCCGGGCACATCCAGACCACCTTTCAGGGTCTGGATCATCGCCTGCACCCGGCGCAACATCTGGATGTTGCCATAGCGGGCGCCGGACCAGCCAGGAATGACGATGGGTGATTTGGCGGTGCCGAATTCACGGGCGATCTTGCGGATGTCGCCGGCAGCGATGCCCGTATTGTCGGCTGCCCACTCGGGCGTGTAGGGCTCCAGTTCCTGATACTGGGCGTCGAAAACCGTGACGAGCGTCTTGCCCCCGTGCTGGAAGTTGGCCGGGGCGCGCAATTGCGGTTTGACTGCGGCGCCGCTGATGCTTCGGAGATTGCTATTGCTGAACGCGGGGAGGAAGACCACTTGTCCGCTGTGCTGGTCGATTACTGCGGGCTCCTTGTCGGCCGAAAGGTACAGTTCCCATGCGTTGTGGGCGTTTTTCCGGACGAGGAAGGGCAGGTTGCTATGGCTGATGAGAAAATCTTCGTCGTACCAACCCTGGTGCATCATCTCGCGAAGCATGGCCAGGGTGAAGTCCAGGTCGGTGCCCGGCTTGATGGCGTACCACTCATCGGCTTTGGCCGCGGTTTCAGAGGCGCGGGGGTCGAGTACTACCACCTTGACACCCTTTTCCTTAGCCCCGGCAAAGCGGACGGCGCGGCAGGTGGAAACGCCGCCAATGCAGGCATTGCCGATGATGGAGAGGATATAATCGCTGTTTTCGTAATCCTCGATGTTTTCACCATGCACCACAAAGTTGCCGGTCATGGAATTGGTGCCCAGGTGACCGTCAAAGACGCAGTTTTGCGTGGGCGAGGTAATGAGGTTAGGGCACTGGATGGCAGAGGTGAAGGCAATGGTATGGGGCACGTAGAAGGAGCAGGTGCTCCAGCCGCCGTAAACCGTCCATTCCCAGGGTTTGATGTTTTTGCTCTTCCGAGCAATGTAGTCCCAGGCTTCTTCCCAGGTTGCCGAGCGGAATTTCATCTCTCCCCGCTTGCTGCCCGCCACGCGAATGAGGGGTGTCTTGATGCGATTGGCGCTGTAGACCTGGCGTAAACCTGACTGACCGCGGGCGCAGATCTTGTCGCCGTTGAGGGTCGAGTTGGGATTGCCACCCAGCTTCATGATACGGCTCTTGCCCTTGCGCTCGGCCACCGTGATGCGTAGGGAGCAGAAAGACGAACAATAATTACAAATGGAATAGGCGAAATGATCCTCCGGATCAGGGTGGTCGGGCCCGGCGATCTGAATCCAGTTCGGGCGGTACAGGGTGACGCCGACTGCCCCCAGGCTGGTGTTTTTGAGAAAACTGCGGCGGGTCATTTTAGGGAACTGCCAAGCCATGATTAGGCCTCCTGCCTGTAAATACGCGTTGTGACGAACCGAATTAAGCCGACGCAGAACGCCGGTCTTGTTTCTACAGATACAACACAATCATACTATATTCTTATATTATAATCCTTGGTATAGAAATAACAAGATACCGATATCGTATTATATGGTATTGATTCATCGATGTTTTATGTGGGTACTGAGCCCCAGCTTACCCAGGATCAGGTAGGCCATGACGAGGAAGTCCTTGTGAGTGCGGTAGACAAGGGCTTTGGTCAGTGCTGGATGTCAGGAGTTGCCATGCGGTTGTTCATCGCCGAAACGCCCTCTCTCGGAAAAGGAATCGCCAAATATCTGCCGGGTAGTCAGCTTTGCAGAGACGGTTGCGTCCAGTGTGGACAGGATACCGTGAAGTGAATCCCTCCGATTTCTTATGTGTAGCAGCAAATTAGTAATGTCCGCTTTCGGCACGTTAGAAATGTCCGCCTGGAAGAGTAGAGAGGCAAGGACGAATGACGCAGGAGCGGATAG